>DKBC01000293.1 GCA_002451065.1 Betaproteobacteria bacterium UBA6910 | reverse complement strand
TTTCCTACAACTGTTCGCCGTCGTTCAACTGAAAGAAGAATCTGGACGACAAGACCATCGCCGCGTTCCAGGAAGAGCTTTCGGCCATGGGCTACAAGTACCAGTTCATCACCCTGGCGGGCTTTCACTCCCTCAACTACGGCATGTTCAATCTGGCCTATGGCTATGCCCGCAATGGCATGACCGCCTTCGTCGAATTGCAGGAGGCGGAGTTCGCCGCCGCGGAGAGGGGTTTCACCGCGGTGAAGCACCAGCGCGAGGTGGGCACCGGTTATTTCGACGAGGTCACCCAGGCGATCCAGGCTGGCCAGTCGTCGCTGACCGCCCTCACCGGGTCCACCGAAGAAGAACAGTTCCACCACCACACGCCGGGGCTGAAGTCACGCCGCGTGGCTGAGCGATGATCGCGAGGCTGGTCAGAGGCTGCCGATTATCGAAGAAACCGGGGCCCGCCTAAATACCGCGGGCCTCGGTCACGAACGCCGCATCCCACAAGGATGCGGCGTTTTACTTTGGAAGATGCTCAGAACGGCAGGAACTTGATGTCCAGGATTCGCTCCGCCATCCAGGAGGCGGCCACGGCGGCGATGATTAGGGAGCCCCCGATCAACAGCAGCTTCTGGTAGAGCCAAGTCCGCCGCAGGGCATACGCCAGGGGCAGGAACCCCGACACGATGACCAGCTGACCCACTTCCACGCCGACATTGAATCCCACCAGGGCCAGCAGTAATGCCTCCCGGGGCAGTCCCAGATCGGCCAGGACGCTGGCGAACCCGAAGCCGTGGATCAGGCCGAACGCGAACGCCACCAGCCAGCGCCGGCCGATCACCAGCAGGAACACATTATTGAGCGCCGCCAGCAGCACCGAGGCGGCGATCGCCGATTCCACCAGCCGGGACGGCAGCTGGATCACTCCCAGGGCCGCCAGGCTGAGGGTGACGGAATGGGCCACGGTAAACGAGGTCACGATGCGGAACACGTCCCAGAAACCCTCACCGAAAGTGGCCACCGGTTCCCAATGCCGCCGCGTCCGGAGCAGCACCGCGGGCAGCAGCAGCGACAGCAGGAACAGGATGTGGTCGTAGCCGATCCAGATGTGCCACACCCCGTGCTCCCCGTACTCCACGAACTGGGAGAGGCGCGAGACCTCGCCCAGCTTCAACTCCAGCGTCGGCTTGTCCGGGCTGAAGATACCGGTGGCGGTGCGGCCGCCCGCCTCCAGGCGCAACAATCCCTTGTGCTGGGGATCCACGTCGAACAGCAGCCCATAGGACACCTTGAGCGTCTCGATCCGGTCTGGACAAACGGCCACGAATTGCAGCACGGCGTAGGCGCCGTCGCTGTGATGGTCCACCAGGTGCCCGGTGGCCTGGGGCGGACAGGCGGCACCTCCGGACGCGATCTTGAGCCGGGCAAGGGCGTAGGCCGCCACATTCCCCTGCCGCGCCTTGAGCTCGCCCCAGGTGATGGCGCCATCGTCGTTTCCGTCCAGTCCGATGGCGAAATCCAGGTCCCGCAGGGCGATGTCCCACTGGCCGTCGACCCGGGCGCCGTCCACTTTCAGGGTCAGGTAACTGTCGCTGGGCTTGTGGGCCGAGGCGGCGCAGGAAACCAGCACCAGCAATATCCCGAGCCAGCGCCTCACGGCGGGAGTCTCCGCAGAGCCTCGGCCACGCGCCGGATGTAAATGTCCTCGTGACCGGAGGAATAGAACCAGTCGAGGGCCGGCTTGGCCGCCCCGGGGTCCCGGGCCGCCAGCGCCGCTTCCATCAGCATGCGGGCATCGGAAGGCTCGCGCTGGGTCTGGTAGTTCTCCCGGGCCAGCGCGATGGCCTCTCTGGGGCGCTCCAGGAAATACAACGTGAAGCGCGCCTCGTCTTGGAGGTGAAGCTTGTCTCCCCGCAGCCGGGCGGCGTCAAAGCGGGCACGGATGATCTGCTCGTGCTCCCTGGCCTCCGGCAATCCCAGGGCCTTCTCCGCGAGGGCAAGGCGCACCAGCAGCACGTCCGAGCGCTCCCGCCCCTCAAGCAGCGTCACCGCGTCCTTGTAGCGCTGCTCGTCCAGGAGGAACTCGGCATAGGTGGCCAGCAGGTAGTTGTCCTCGATACCGAGGGCCAGGGCTTCGCGGAAGTAGCGATCGGCCTCCTCCGCGCGACCCAGGCGGTACGCGACCTCGGCGATGCGAGACAGCACCCACAAACGCTGGGTGGGCGTGGCAGCGGGATGGCGCGCCAGGGTTTCCCGCAGGCGCTCGTAGGCCTCCCGGGCCTTGCCCGTGAAACTGTCCACCGTGGCCACACAGGCGTCCGCCATCACGTCCGCCACCAGTCCCTGGGAGTTCTCGCAGTCGGCCCGCGCCTTGGGGTAGTCCGCCCTCACGATATGGATGATGGCCCGCTGGAAGCGGGCCGATCCATTCCCCGGTTCCCGCTCCAGGGCCTGCCCCAAGTCCTCCAGAGCGCCTTCGAAGTCATGGAGGTACTGGCGCAGCGTGGCCCGCATGACCAACAACCTCACCGGCGGCTCCTTTTCGTTCCACCAGTGCCCGAGAGCCGCCTGGGCGTAGCCGACGTACCGGGGATCCCCCTCGGCCAGGGCCAGGCGGTAGTAGCTCCGAGCCGCCCGCAAAGCCACTTCTTCGTTGCGGGGATTTTCGGCGAGTTGCTCCCGCAGCAGCCTTAGCTCCCGCTGCACCGGGTCGGAAGCCCGAAACGGCAGGCGCTCGAGGACGACGCTGTCGTCCGCGGGCTGGAAGGGAGCCGCCACAGCGACACCGAGCCCGAGGCAGGCAGCAAGCCCGACCAACAGGCGAAGAGATTGGATCAGGGAACTGGGCATGCGGCGGAAGGGAATTCTAACGCACCCCGGGATTCCCAACCGGTCAACCAGCCGCCTCATGGAACGTTGATGGGCGGGACACGAGTTTCCGTGTCCAAGCAGTCCCCATCTAATTCCAAAGGAGCTCCTCGTGAAAAAGCTGTTGTCCACCCTTATCGCCGCGGTGTTCGCCACCGTGGGCGCGAACGTCCTGGCCGCTCAACCTGTGGCCGGCGAGCAACCGAAAGACGAAGCCAAGCAGGAACGCAAGCAAGAGCACGAACACAAACAGGAACATAAGTCCGAGAAGAAGGCGGCCAAGCCCGCGGCCAAAGAGCATAAAGCGGCTACGAAAGAGACCAAGAAATCCGCATCCTCGGATAAGAAGACCATCAAGAAGGCGGACGCTTCCAAGGCGACGGCAGCGAAGCCGGCCATGCCCGCCAAGGGCGAAGGCGCGGCGACTCCCGCCACGCCGGCGAGCCCCGCTCAACCGTCCCAGAAGTAATTTGGCAGTCCCCGGAGAGGGCGTTCATCCGCCGGTCAACCCGAAAATCGAACGCGCATCAATGGCGCTGGCCGGCGCGACCGCTCCTCTCCAACGAATCAATCTCATTCTTTTGAAAAGGAATTAATGTCATGAGCAAGCTGTTGTCCGCCCTTATCGCCGCAGTGTTCGCCACCGTGAGCATCAACGTTCTCGCCGCCAAGCACATGGCCGGCGAGCAGCCCCAGGCCGAAGCCAAGACCGAAAAGGAAGACGCGAAAGCCGGGAAAGAAGCCGAAAAGCAAGGCGATAAAGCCGAAGCCACGACGGAGAAGGAAGGCGAGAAGGGCGAAATGAAGTCGGAAGGCAAGACCGGGAAGAAGTAAGCGGTCCGGTTCGAGGCGTTGCGCGAAAAGGCAGGGCTGCGGCCCTGCTTTTTTGCCGCAAGTGGCCCGAGCGCGCACCGAATCTGCGTCAACGCCGAGCACCCGGCTGCGTTAATGCCGGTGACCGGGACAACCGGTCACATCCCTCTGTTACCTTAGTCCGCTTCTGAAGGAGTCAATACATGAACAAGCTCTTATCCACCCTGATCGCCGCCGCGCTGCTGAGCGCCAGCGCCGGCGTGCTCGCCACCGAGAGCTCGCCCAGCGCCCAGCCCAAGGCCGAGAGCAATGCGGCAGCGAAGTCCGAGAAGAAGACGGTCAAAAAACAGCAAGAACCCAACACCGCGGACACGAAGGCCAAGGCGCCCGGCAGCAATGATCTGGTGAAAGGCGCCGTCGACGAAATGAAGGCGGCAAAACCGGCGCCTGCGCCCCTTCCCCCGGGAGCCAAGAAAGAAAGTTACGAGTAGGCAACCGCTGCCGCAAGGCACGGAAGGCAGGGCTTCGGCCCTGCCTTTTTTGTTGGGGGAATAGGCTTCGTCGGCCGGGGGGAGCCGGTTTAGAATGCACCCTTTTCGAGCCCTCCCATGAGTCCGAGCCCCCGCCCCACCGTCGCGGCCGTGGTCCAGCATCGCGGCCGGTTCCTGCTGGTGGAAGAGGAGACCGAAGCCGGCATCGCCTTCAACCAGCCCGCCGGCCACTTGGAATCCGACGAATCGCCGGTTGAGGGCATGATCCGGGAAACCCTCGAGGAGACCGCCTGCCACGTGCAGCCCGACGCATTGATCGGCGTCTACCGCTGGCGGTCACGGCTCAATGACACCACCTACCTGCGCTTCGCGTTCTCGGCCCGGTTCCTCGCCGAGGAACCCGACCGCGCCCTGGACCAAGGCGTCATCCGCGCGGTATGGCTCACGCTGGAGGAGATCCGAATCCTCCAGCCCCGGCACCGAACCCCCCTGGTCCTGCGCTGCATCGAGGACTACCTTGCCGGTCGCCGCTACCCCCTGGAACTCATCGCCGAGGTCCCGTAATCCATGGCAAAGAAGAAGGTCGTGGTGGGCATGTCCGGCGGGGTGGACTCCTCCGTCGCCGCCCTCCTGCTCAAGCAGCAGGGTTACGAAATCGTCGGCCTGTTCATGAAGAACTGGGAGGACGATGACACGGACGAGTACTGCAGCGCCAGGCAGGACCTGATCGACGCTGCGGCGGTGGCGGATATCATCGGCATCGGGCTGGAGGCGGTGAACTTCACCCAGGAGTACCGGGAGCGGGTGTTCAACCTTTTCCTCGCCGAATACCGCGCCGGGCGCACGCCCAACCCGGACGTGCTCTGCAACGCCGAGATCAAGTTCCGGGCCTTTTTGGATCACGCCCTGGGGCTGGGCGCCGACTGGATCGCCACCGGCCACTATGCCCAGGTGCGGGAAGTGGACGGCCTGTTCCAGTTGCTCAAGGCCGAGGACGGCACCAAGGATCAGAGCTATTTCCTTTACCGACTGAACCAGCGCCAGCTGTCGAAAACGCTGTTCCCCACGGGCGCGCTCTACAAGAGGGAGGTGCGCAAGATCGCCCAGGACGCGGGCCTGCCCAATTTCGCCAAGAGGGATTCCACCGGCATCTGTTTTATCGGCGAGCGACCGTTCCGCGAGTTCCTGAACCGCTACCTGCCCGACCAGCCGGGGGAAATGCGCACCCCGGAGGGCAAGCTGGTCGGCCATCACCAGGGCCTCATGTTCCACACCATTGGCCAGCGCCACGGATTGGGCATCGGCGGCGCCGGCGACGCCTGGTACGTGGCGGGCAAGGACATCGCCAGGAACATCCTCATCGTGGTCCAGGGGCACGACCATCCCGCGCTTTACGAAGACCGGCTCGTCGCGGCCGACCTGAGCTGGATCAGCGGCGAGGCGCCGCACACCCAATGGGTCTATGGCGCCAAGACCCGCTACCGGCAGCCGGACGCGCCCTGCACCCTGGCCCGGGTGGACGAAGAATGCGAGGTGGAATTCGCCCAGCCCCAGTGGGCGGTGACGCCGGGACAATCGGTGGTGGTCTATGACAGCCGGGTCTGTCTGGGCGGGGGCATCATCCGGGAATAGCGAAGGGCAACCGGCAGTCGCCGCCCGCGACGGTCAGCCCTTGGGCACGGTGTTCTGGAACGACGGGCGCTTGGAAAGCTTCTCCCAGTGCTGGGCAAGGTGGGGATGGGGCTCGCGCCAGTTGATCTCCGGAAAGCGGAAATCCAGGTAGCCGAGCGCGCAACCCACCGCGACATCCGCCAGGCTATAGGCGTCCCCGAAACACCACTTCTGGTCGCCCAGCTCCTCGGCGACGGCCCTCAGCCCACTCTCGACCTTGGCCTCCTGGCGCTTGATCCAGTCCTGACTTTGTTGTTCCGAAGCGCGCTTGCGCTCGAGAAAGATGTTCGCTGCCGCCTCGCACACGCCGTCGCCCAAAGCCTCCCAGCGCTTGACCAGGGTGCGCTCCCGGTTCCCGGCGGGGATCAGGCGCGAGACCGGCGTCACCGTATCCAGGTACTCCACGATCACCCGGGAATCGAACAACGTGGTTCCGTCGTCCAGTACCAATACCGGCACCTTGCCCAGGGGATTGAACAGAGGCACCGGCGTATCCGCCAGCCAGGGATTCTGGACGTCGAAATCGTATTCGATTCGTTTTTCCGCCAGGACTACCCGCACCTTGCGCGCGAAGGGACTGGTGAGTGACGCGATGAGTTTCATGGTTCGTGTGATCCCTGGGTGCCGGCAGGATTATAGCATCGCGTCACCCGCCGTCCGCGCGGCTCGAAATGCCTGCTTTGCGCTAGAATGCCCTTTTTTGACGGCCATGGCACCTTCTTCCATCACTGCCCTCTCGCCGCTGGACGGGCGCTACGCCGCCAAGCTGGAGTCCCTGCGTCGGCACTTCAGCGAATTCGGCCTCATCCGTTACCGCGTGCGAGTGGAGATCGAATGGCTCAAAGCGCTCGCCGCCGATCCGGCAATCTCCGAACTGCCCGCGTTTTCTGCGGCAACGGTGAATGAACTGGATCGCACCGCCGCCGAGTTTTCGGAGGCGGATGCGGAGCGCGTTAAAGCCATCGAGGCCCGCACCAATCATGACGTGAAGGCCGTGGAGTACTGGCTTCGAGAGCGCTTCGCCGCCGATCCGGAGATCTCGAAAGGCGCCGAGTTCATCCATTTCGCGTGCACTTCCGAAGACATCAACAACCTGGC
>DKBC01000145.1 GCA_002451065.1 Betaproteobacteria bacterium UBA6910 | reverse complement strand
GACTGGGTCACCGACTCCACCAGGGCGAGGATCTGGTTGATCCGCTCGATGAAGAACATGATGGTGTTGTAGATGGCCAGGATCGCCTGGATCACCGCCCCAGCCGGGTTGAACAGGGTCGCCAGCCGGGTGATGGCCGCGCGCACGATGCGGGTGATCACCCAGTTGCGGATCGCCTCCATCACCTGGTCGCGCAGGTTGCCGGCGTATTCGAGGATCTGCCGCCAGGCCGCCGCCGGCCCCTCGGTGACCAGGAGGCGGAGGAAATCGAAGGCCCCTTCGAGGAACGCCACCGTCCGCTCGCCGAGCAGCCGCACCAGCCGCGGGCGGATGCGCGCATAAGTCAGCCCCAGGATCTGCAGGATCAGGGACACGACGCCGCGCAGGTCGAGGCGCTCCGGCAGCTGCAGCCCCGCCCCTTCGAGAGCCCCGAACAGCCAGCCGACCAGCCCGTTGCGCAGGTGTTCCAGGATGTTGCCGGCGAACTGGCGAAAGCCGCGCATCACCGCGTTGATCAGGTTCCCCACGAACCCCACGGGGTTGCGGATGATGGTCAGGAAGGTCGCCCGCACCTGCTTGAGGATGTTCAGCACCCGCGCACCGCCGGCGCCCATCACCCCCTCGAGGATGAACTCGAGGATCTTCATCCCCACCGTCGCCGCCAGCCGCACCAGCCGCCGGACCGGACCGGCGAAGAGCTCCACCACCCGACGGAAGGCCGCCACCGGCTGGAAGATGTCGCGGATGGAGAAGGACTGCCAGAGCCGCCGGAAGGCCGCGCCCAAGCTCGCGAGGATCGCGAGGAACTCCGTCACCTGGGCGCTTACCCAGGCAAAGGCCCGCTCCAGCGCCCCCGACTCCTGCAGGTTGCGGAACTTCTCCTCGCCGCCGGGGACGAACTCGAGAAAGCCGCGGACCAGGTTGGTCGCGGTGCGCGGCACCCGCTCGCCGGTGAAGGGGTCGCGGCCGAGCACCACCGTCAGCAGGGTGAAGCCGGGGGTGCGCCGGGCGAAGCTCGACAGGGCGCCCAACAGCGCGTCCTTGATGAACCGCAGCACGGTGGTCGCCACGTTCCAGGCGAAGCGCGCCACCCGGCCGACGAAGGGGGCGAAGATCCCCACCGTGCGCCGGAAAGCCGCCACCGGGTTGAGCAGGTCACGCAGAGAGAAGGCGTCCCAGGCCTGCTGGAAGAGGGCGCGCAGCTCGGCGAAGCTGAAGTGGAGCAGGGCCAGTTGCTGGTCGATCCAGGCCGCCACCCGGGCGATGGTGCCGGTCTCGCGCATCTTCTCCAGATGCTGGCGCTGGCCGATGAGGATCAGGAACTCCTCGATGATCTGCGCCGTGGTCGCCGGCACCGCCTCGCCGGTCAGCGGGTCGCGACCGAGGATCTTGGTCAGCAGGGAGTAGCCGGGCAGCGCCGCCGCCACCCGCCGCAGAGCCCCGAGCAGCGCCTCCTTCACCATGCTCAGCAGGTCGGTCACCACGGAGCGGGCAAAGCCGGTGACATCCCGTACCAGCCCGCTGACGTGGCGGCTCAGCACGCGCAGGTTATAGGCGAAGGGATCGAGGCGGATGAAGTCCATCTCGTCCCAGGCGCTGCGGATCTCCCGCTCCAGGCGCGACAGGCTCAAATCGTAGCGCGCCAGCTGGCTGTTCACGTAGGCCAGCGCCCGCTGGACGAGGCCGTGCTCCACCAGTTTGTCGTACAGGGCGGTGCCGCCGGGGATCAGCCCCAGCAGCCCGCCGATAAAGTTGCTGGCGGTGCGCATCACGGCCCGCCCGGCCAGGGGGTCGTGGCCGATCACCACGGTGAGCAGGGTGTAGCCCGGGATGTGACGGGCGTAGGAGGCGAGCCGCTCGGTGATGAAGCCGGGGAGGCGCTGCACCTGCTCGGGTGAGTGCTGCACCCCAGCGCGGACCGGCGCTTTTCCTTGCTGCACCACGTGGGTCAGCTCGTGGGCCAAGAGCCGCTGCCCCGCGGAGCTCTGCGGATTGTAGCGGCCGCTGTTGAAGTAGATGTGACGGCCGTGGGTGAAGGCCTGGGCGCCGATGGCCCCGCTCATGGCCGCCGAGGTGCTGTCGTGGTGCAGCCGCACGCCGGAAAAGTCGGCGCCGAACTGCCCCTCCATATGCGCGCGCACGCCCTCGGGGAGCGCCTCGCCGCCGCTCTTGCTGGCGTGGATCGCCCCTCTCACCGAGGCCGGCACCGCTCGGCCGACCACCGGCTGCCCCGCGCCCCTGGCCTGCACCGGCTCTTCCTCTTCCTCCTGCGCTCGAGTCTGGACGGGTTCCTCTTCTTCCTGCCGCTGGACGGTTTCTTCCTCCTCGTCGTCTTGCGCCTGCACCGGCTCTTCTTCGTCCTGAGGTTGAGCCTGCAGCGATTCTTCCTCCTCCTGGGCCTGAACGGGCTCTTCCTCCTCTTCGACCTGCGCCTGCACCGGCTCCTCTTCCTCCTCCGGCTGGCGCTGCAACGGCGAGATCCCGAGCGACGTGATCGGGTACGCCACGTCAACGCCCCCGCGAAAGGCCATCACCCGGTCTGCCGTGCTGTCCGCTTCCTGTTCGTAGCGGTCCCCTGCCGGGCTGACCTGCAGCCTGGCCTGCAGGGGCGCGCCGGCGACGAGCCGAGCCAGCTGCACCGTCTCCGTCCGGGGCGGCAACGCCCCCGGCCCCCCCCGGCACCCGAGGGAGCGGCGAACGCTGCGGCTCTTACTGGTTTCGCTCTTGGCGGCAAACATGACGTGCTCTTCCGTCGCGGGTCAGGAGGTCTTCCCTTCTTTCTGGAATTCGCGGCGGATGCCCTCCAGCAGGGTTCTCCCGCCGACGGTGCGGGTCCCCTCGGCGAGGGCCCGTAGGGTAGCGTACCGCACCACGTTCATGATCGCCCCGCCGGACAGCTCGAAGCGCTCGCCGACCTCCCGCAGGTTGATGTCGGCACCCAGTTCGGTCTTCGGCGAAAAGGCGTTGCGCCACAACTGCAGGCGCTCCTCGGCGGTGGGCATGGGAAAGTGGATGATCGACTGGAAACGGCGGACGAAGGCGTCGTCCAGGTTGCTGCGCAGGTTGGAGGCGAGGATCACCACGCCGGGGTAATCCTCCACCCGCTGCAGCAGGTAGGAGACCTCCTGGTTGGCGAAACGGTCCTGGGCGCTGCTGATCTTGGTGCGCTTGCCGAACAGGGCGTCCGCCTCGTCGAAGAACAGGATCCAGTCGCGCAGCTGGGCCTTCTGGAAGATCTTCTCCAGGTTCTTCTCGGTCTCCCCGATGTACTTCGAGATGACCGCCGACAAGTCGATGCGGTAGACATCGCGACCGAAACTCTGGCCGAGCAGGCTGGCGGTGAGGGTCTTGCCGGTCCCCGGCGGGCCGTGGAACAAGCTGCGGTACCCCGGTTTGAGCTTGCGCCCCAACTCCAGCTCACCAAGGAGGGTCGCGCCGTGCTCCAGCCAGCTGCGGATCTCCAGCACCTGGTCGAGGGTGTACGGGTCGAGGACCAACTCGTCCCACTCCAGCTCGGTGGTGATCCGCTTGGCGGGAAAATCGCTGCCGAACAGCGGCCGCCCCACCTTGCCGGTGGTCACCAGCTCGATGATCTCGCGGTTCACCGTCAGCACGCCCCCCAGGTGCGGTTCCCCCGCCGGCACCCGGTCGAGGGAGAGGATGCCGTGCTCAGCGAAGACGTGGTCGGCGTCGAACAGATCGCTGAACGAGAAGCGCCGGGCCAGGTCGCTCCCAGCCAGCAGGAACAGAGCGGTCTCCCCCGTTGGCAGGAGGCCGCCCGTCGCGGCGCTGCGGCCGCCGAACTCGCTGAACTCGCGACTGCTGACGGCATTCTTGACAAACAGGACGTCGAGCAGCTGCGGCCGCAGGTGGGGGGCCAGGGCGAGGCTGAACACCAGCCGCTCGGCGGCATTCAGGTCGTAGTGATGGACGAAGCGGGCAAAGTTCGATTGATCCCCCTCCAGTTCGGGGGGCTGGATCTCGTCGACCTCCGCCACCGGGCAGTGCTGCGCGAAATGCAGCTTGACCCGAGCATCGAGCACCGCAGCCAGCCAGTCGAGCTCGGCGGCGAGGCTTGCCGCGTTGAGGGTGAAGGAGTTGGTCACCATTCGACCCGCAGCGGCTCGCGCATCCACGACAGCCGGATCATCCCCAGCCCCCACGGGAGGCGTTCGAGGAGGATGTCGTGGCTCTGCCGCTCCACCTGCAGGAGCCAGCCGGCCGACTCCTGCCGCAGAAGCCCGTCCCGCTGCAAAAAGGCACTGCGCAGCCCAGCCGCCGAGGTGCTCTTCAGGGCCGTCCACTGGCCGATGACCGCCCGCAGCAAGCTCGCCACCTCGGCGTTCCAGCGCACGTTGCGCCGCCAGCGGCGCGGAATGACCATCTCAGGCGCCAACCCGCAGAGCAGCTTGTTGAGCAACAGCTCGGGCTCGCTGGCCGCGGGGCGGCCGGTGACCAACTGCTGCAGCAGCAGTACCGCCTCGGGCGTGGGGCGGGCGACGCCGTCGACGGGCGGGTCGAGCAGTTCTAGGGTCTGCAGCAGCCGCGGCAGATGCGGCCAGAGGAGCACCAGGCCGGCATTGGCGATGGGGATCGCAGCCGTCTCCTTGTCTGTCACCGATCCTGCGGCAGGCTCGGCTGGCGGCGTTACCGCTTGGCGGGAGGTTTGGTGCTTCCCTTGCGGCGCCTCAGCGTCCGGGTCCCGCAGCAGCGCCGCGAGAACCCGCCGGCTCTGCGGGGACAACCTCACTCGACGACGGGTCGCCGCATCCGCAGCCTCGCGCCAGTGCTGTTCCGTCAGCCCTGCCAGACGGGCCAGTTCCCGCACATAGCGGCGGGCCAGAGCCTGCGCCGGGACCGGCGTCACCTCGGTTTCTGCCAGCAGCCCCAGCAGCGCCCCCCAGCTCAGGTCCCGGGCCGCGTCGGCATCCCGCCGGGTGAGGAGCAGACGCCCCCCCAGCCGGCGCAGGTCGCGCAGCAGCGGCGCTCCTTCCGGCCAGATTCCGGTCATCGTCAGCTCCAGGCTGGCGGCGGAAAACTGCGCCACCAGCCGCTGCCGCGCCCCCGCTTCCGGCAAGAGTGCCTGCAGCGACCGGCGAGCCTGCGCTGGGTGCTCTTTCCAGAACCGCCGATAAAGCGGCTCCAGCTCCCCTGACGCCGCACCAAACCACCAGGGCAGGCCTCCGCTGCGCAGAAACACCTCGAACAGCTCGGCCAGGGATGCGGCATCCGGGCGCGCCAAATCCACCCGACGCCGCGCATCGGGTTCTACTGCTGGCGGAGAGTCCGCCGCCCGATAGGGGCGCAGCGCTCCGGCGAGGGCGCGACGCAGACGCGGAAGGAGATCGGCCAGATCCCCCTCTGCCAGCGTCCCGAGGTCGAGTTCCAACCGCTCGAGCCGCAGGGTGCGCCCGGCCGCCACCTCGTCAAAGTCCGCTTCGAGTTCTGTCGTCAGCCGCTCCGCGGCCTCCGCCAGGCGCGGCGTGCTGCGCTCGGCCAGCTGTCGGCCGGCGAATGTCACCTCGACGGTCAATCTCTGCACCAGGTGCCCGACCACAGCGCCCCGTCCTTTAGCCTCGGATCATGTTCCCGAGCATGTTCTTCATGATGGTTTTGTCGACGCCGAGGTTCCCCTGCACGTTCTTCACCCCCTCCGCCAGCCGCTGTTTCTCCGCCGTGTCGGTCATCTGGGCGCTGGTGGTGATGGCCAGCTTGAGCACCTGCTCGTCGCGCGAGTTGGGGAGCACGTCCGTCGCCTTGTTCTGCATCTCGCTGACCGTCTCGATGATGATGTCGGTGCCGAGCTTTTCCATCTGCGCGGCCAGCGCCTTTTCTTCCGGTGTGGGTGTCCCCTCGCGGGCCTTTGCCAGGTAATTGTTGATCATCTCCAGGACCCCGGCCCGGGCGTCGGCCATCCCACCGCTGAACACCCCTTCGACCTGCGGCAGCTTGCCGACCACGTTGAAGACCGTTTCGCTGTACGCCTTGAGGCTATTGGAGTAGACCTTGAGACCGTCCTCCTGGCCGCGTAGGCGGATGTCGAACTGGTCGAAGTTCTGTTTAAGCTTGCCGAGCTGTTCGGTGAGCACCTTGGTGCGGCTCGGTTTGACGAAGAAGTCGTTGTATTTCCCCCAGTCGGGCTTGATCTCGGGCACGGCGTCGTCATCCTCCTCGTCGGCTTCCGGCAGGTCGACGTGCCAGTAGGGGAGGCTGAAGTCGGCCAGCACCTGCTTGCTGGTCGCCGAGTAGACCAGGATGAAGGTTCCCCCTCGTCCGACACCCCCCAGATGCTCCATGGCCGGCGCCTCGGCGAGGAACTTGGCGAAGATCGAAAGCTCCTCGGCGCGCTGGCGGCGGCGGTTGAGCAGGTCGTCGATCCAGCCGAGCCACTTGAATTGGGTGTCATTGACGAGGATCTCGTAGGGGGTGAAGGCGGAGACGTAGCTCACCCCTCGCACGCTCTTGTTGATCCCCGCCGACTTGCTGATGGCCGAGGTGTAGTCGGCCTGGAAGTCGGCGAATTGGAACTGGCTGAAGTTCCTCTTGAGCGTGGCGTGGACCTTGTTGACCTCGCTCTCCAGCTCGGCGGTGTTGATCTCGACGAAGGCCTTGTAGGAGAGGCTGTCCGCCTCCACATCCTTCTCCGGCAGCTCCTTGGCGTTGGTCACCGCCGTCTTGACCGCCGCGGTGAACTCCTTGAGGTTGCCGATCCGCTCGAGCAGCTCGTAGCGGTGGAAGCGGTGCAACGCCTTGAGGTCGCGCAGCGGGGCGATGGGGCGCACCTTCCAGGGCTTGGTGCCGGTTTCGATCTGCAACGGGAGGATCTGGATCGGCAGATTGTTGTCGCGGATCAGGTCATTGAGGGCCTTTTCGACGCTGTCGATGTTGTTCCCCAGGTGCCCCTCGATGCGGAAGAAGTCGAAGTCCGAGAGGTCGAATTTTAGCGGCGCGCGGGCACGTGCGCTTACGTCCAGCTGCACCTCTTGGAAGTGGTAGCCGTATGTGTCCTGCTGCTGCCCGCGCTGCCGCTTCTCGAAACTCCAGAAATCCCGAAGGTCGCGCTTGAGGTACCAGGGGAGGGCCCGGTCGCCGAGGCGGGCGGAGCCGTGGAGGCTCGGCGTGATGCGCACCTTGGGCTCGACCGAGGGAAGGACGAAGCCGCGGATCATCCGGTCGAGGCGCACGTGGATGAACCTCGCCCGCTCTCTGTGTTCCCTCCCCATATTTAGCTCCGGCGAGGCATAGAAGCCGTGGCGGGGGCCGCCCCCCTGCAGGGTGCCGAGCAGGACATGGCGGGGGAAGAGATCGGCCGGGGGTGCGCAGAGCGCTCGATCGGCGAACAGGGCCTCCTTGAGCTCGGCGTAGGCCTGGGCCAGATCGCGCAGGAAGTCGCAAACGTACTGCACCCCGGTGCGGTTCTGCGTCACCGCCGCCTCGACCTTTTGCAGCTCCAGCTCCCAGGCGGGGGTGGGGTCGCCGGCCGGGTACAGGTCCTCCACCAGAGGCCGGATGGCCGGGTGCCAGGAGCTCTTGAGCACCTTGGCAAGACCCTCCACCTGACTGGTCACCAGGTTGAGATAGAGCCCGGACAGCGCCGGATAGGTCCCGGCGTCGGCCGGCTTGAGGATCACCCGCGGCAGGTAGTAGTCGGGGAGCAGCGGGTACCGGTCGGCCAGCGATAGGTCGCCGGCGAGCAGCTTGGCGTGCTCGGCGTCCGCGAGCAGCAGCTTGAGATTGTGCCGCTCCTGCTGCCCCCTGTTGTCGCAGCCGCTGCCGGTGCAGACGTCCGGATCGAAGGGGTAGTTCTCCAGGTAGAGCAGCGCCACCATATCCTCGAGCTTCTTCCCGGTGTTCGCGGCGAACTGACTCAGCGAATTCCCCTCCCCCGTCGACAGCAGCTCGTAGAGGGGGAGCAGCGTGCCGTCGTTGCGGAACAACGGATACTTGGCGTCGCGGTCCTCTAACTCCCGGTAGCGGGTGAATCCCTGCAACGCATCGACGGCAAGGAGGTCGCCGTCGGAGGTCACTGCCACTCCGGACCCGAGGGTCACGGCCGACTTCTTCAGCGCCAGCTCCAACCCGCAGACGATGCCGACGCCGAACAGCCGCGCCCGGGTCAGCCGGTCCTGCCGGTCGAGGTACTCGACCACCTCGTTGAGCTGCCCGGCGGTCAGCACCTGGTTCTCTTCGAAGACCGTGTAGGAAGTCACCGGTTTGGAGAGTTTCGTCGTCCATTCAGCCATGGCATCACCCATCTCGCCTGCCCAGGACCGTGCGGTCCAGGATGAAGTCGCAAGGTGCCAGCACCGCCTCGTCGTAAACGCTACGCAGGTTGCTCAGGGCCGCCACCAACTCGGCCAGGAGCGCCGCCTCGTCTCCCTTTGCCCCGCCGTATCTGCAGCGCAGCCAGCGCTGCCAAGCCTTCTCGAAGGTCGCCATCTGCCCCCGGTCGACCCAGCAGATGCGCGCCAAGAGGTGGGCGGGGACCTCCTGGCGAATGNNCGGTCGCTGTAGGGGTCGATGTACTTGAGGTTCACGCAGTCGCCGTCGACACACGCCGGCAGGAACAGCTTCTCCGCGCCGTCCGGATTCGGCAGGGGCTTGGGCGGTTCGGGGCACAGCAGCACGTGCTCCACCAGGAACAGCCCCTCGTCGCTGTAGCGGTCCTGCAGCAGATCGAGGACCCGGTCGATGGCCGCGTCGCGCTCGGCTTCGGTGGCGA
>DKBC01000298.1 GCA_002451065.1 Betaproteobacteria bacterium UBA6910 | reverse complement strand
CCGTAGTTGATCATGAACTGGTCCTTGACGCCGGCCAGCGTGTAGTTCAGCACCGGATCGCCGTACCAGTTCGGGAACACCTGGGAGTTGGTCTGCTCGTCGTGGAAGATCGAGGAGAACTCGCGGAAGGGTTCCAGGCGGTTGGGCAGGCTTGGGACGTTTTTGCCCACGCTCTCCAGCGGGTAGGTCGAGGGCGGGAAAGTGCCGTCCGCGTTGGGGCCGGCGATGATGGCGTTGATATCCGAGTGCACCAGCTCCCGGTTCGCCGTCAGCATGTTGAGCACCGGCAGGCCGGCCTTGCCTTCGAGGGCCCAGACAGCGGCCCCGAGGTCAGTACCGTTCGCGCAGTTGGCGACAGGGTACAGGGCTCCATAGTCGATGATGGGCTGACCCAGGGCGGTGGTGTTGACCTGGCCGCAGGTGGCCGAAGCCGGGTCGAGATCCATCGAGGCCAGGCGCATTTCCTCTTCGGTCACCTGGCTGCGGTAGATGCGCGCGCCGACGGGCTGCACGTTGAGCTGGGCGAACATGCCGATGCCGAGGTTGCCGCTGTTCTGCTCGCCGCCGATGGTGGCACCGTAGCTGTTGACCGTGAAGGTGCCTTCATGCGGGGTGTAGAGGTTGTAGGTGATGGTTGCACCCGGCGGGATCACGCCGCCCTTGTTCGGGCCGCCCTGTGCACAGGCCGCTATGCCGGCGTTCGGGTGGTTCTGGCCGACGAAGCTGCCATCGTCGAGCATGCTGCCAACCAGCTCGACGCCCTGGGCGTGGAAGCTGGCACAGCGGTCGGCCACGAAGTCGTCGTTGAACAGGCCGCCATTGGGCAGATCGGCGTTGAGCTGCTGCGGGCCGTTGGGCGCCTGGCCGGGTTGTATCGGATCCAGCAGGTTGGTGAAGTTCACCGTCAGGCACTGCCCCGCCACCGAGCGCACCACCAGCGGGCGCGGCCGCTTGTCCGGGCGCAGCATCACGTTGCCGGGCGAGCACTGGACCTGTGTACATGGCGCACCTGGCTGCAGGATGCCGTTGGCGTCCGGCACCGCCTCCACCACGTCGCGCAGCAGTGCATAGGTGATCCAGTTCGGGTTCTGGGCACCCAGGCGGTTGAACACCGTCGGGCTGTCCAGCACCGCCACGTTGGCCGTGATGGTGTTGGCGGGCGTGCAGGTCACCGCCTGCGCCGGCGCCGCCGCCGCGGCCAGCGCCACCAGCCCGGCCGCCGCCAGCGCCGACTTCAGGCGCCCGCCGCCGGCGCTCGATTCCTTCCGGAACCGGTTCCGTTGCTTCTCTTCCATGACAACCTCCTTCTATTGCGGAGCACAAGGGAAAGCGCCTCCGGGGAGGTTCCCCAACCTAAGCCCTAGAGCGCCATTGGCGTTTCGCAGAAAGCATGCCAGGGCTGGCCGTTTCCCGAAAAATAGCCACAACATATTGATAAGAAATATATTGTTTGAATCGGCTTGGCGGCTCCGCGGCCGGTGCCTTCCCCCCATTCGTGCGGAAGTCCACACAAGGCTGGGGATCCGCTGCCTAAGGCAGAGCCCGTACGGTGCAGCACAATTTATGCCGATTGCATGATTTCTTGAGGGCCGCAAGGGGAGGAGCGCCGCTGCCATGCCGGCGTGATGCGGAATTGAAAAGCAAACGGCCCGCTGAAGCGGGCCGTCTGTTGGAGGAGAATCGCGAAAATCCCGCCGGCGCGAGCGCGCCGGCGGCGTCTAATCCTAGCGGGTCGCTGCGGCCGGGATCGCGGGAACCGGCTGGGCGGAGAAAATCTCGGTCTTCTCCAGGGAGCGCAGGTGCTGGGCGATGCCCTTGGGAGACACGGTGGGAGACAGCTTGCGCCAGCGGTCGGCCTTGACGTTGCCCGCGATCATCACCGTGGAATGGTTTTCCACCTCGCCGGTGTAGGCGCCCAGCTTCTTCACGATGAGATCCACGTTTTCCTGAGACCCGGTGAGGAACACCCACTCCGGGTCCACCGCCCCCATGCGATGGGCGAAGTTGCGCAATTCGGCCGGGGTGTCGCGCTGGGGATCGATGGAAATGCTCACGTAGCGCATGTCCTTTGCGAACTCGGACCCCAGTTCGGCCCTGGCGGCCATCATCTTCTGCACCATGGCCGGGCAGGCGTCGGTGCAGTTGGTGAAAATGAAGTGGATGAGCACCACCCGGCCCTTGAGCACGTCGCTGTAGAAGCGCACCTGCCTGCCGTCCTGGTCGGTGAGCAGGGTGTCGGTGAAATAGCCGCGCTGCTTGGCCTCCCGCTCTTCGGCGGTGGGGCCCGAAAGATCCGGGGGCGTCACCACCGGCCTCACGTCGGAACGCGTGTCGTGCAATTCGTGCTCCGCGGCGGCCTTATCGGACCCGAACCCGAACGTCAGGGCGGCGACAACCGTGAGGCCGTGAACCATCCCGACGCCTCTCCAGGCACCGCCTCTCGCGTAATGCATCGGCCTTCCTTTCCTCGTTTCTTTTGGGAAACGGCAACCCGCTTCCCGCAACCCGCGTAATCTAAGTGTTTAGAATCCGGCCGAAGTTCAACCCGGGGCCGGCGTTCCGTCCCCTAACGCAGGGAAGCGCCCCCGTTCTGGCGGAAGAGATTCAGCACCTTCGGCACGTAGCGGCGCGTCTCCCCGTAGGGAGGAATCGCGCCTCCGCTGCGCACCACCGCACCGGGACCCGCATTGTACGCCGCGAGCGCGATGGAAAGATCGTTGTTGAACTGGTCCAGCAGATCCCGCAGATAGCGCGCCCCGCCCAGCAAGTTGGCGGCGGGATCCCGGGCATCGGCCACTCCGTAGCGGCGCGCCGTTTCCGGCATGAGCTGCATCAATCCCACGGCGCCCTTGGGAGACACGGCCAGAGGATCGTAATTGGATTCGGCCCGGACCACCGCGTGCAGCAGCCCCGGGGGCAGGCCGGTCTCGGCGGCGGCATTGGCCACCAGGGGCGCGAAACGCGCGCGGGAAGCGGCTACGCCGGCATCGCCGGAGGTTCCGCCCTCGCGGATCAGCAGCTCATAGCGGGAGTCGGTGGGAATGTTGCTGAAGTGGACCGAGCCGTCGGGCGCGGTATAGGTGTAGAGGTCCGCCCGAGCCGTGCCCGCCACGGCCAGCAGCGCCGCCAGCAACGCCGCCTGACCCCAAGCCTCCCAAGCATTTCGCCCGCTGGTCCCCATGTCCCTGTAAACTAAGCAAACCTCATGCCCAATCTGCCTGCGCCACCCCCGGTTTGACTGCC
>DKBC01000034.1 GCA_002451065.1 Betaproteobacteria bacterium UBA6910 | reverse complement strand
AATGGTGTCGCCCTTCTTCACCCGATAGGTGCGGCGGATGAGGTACTGGGCGGTCAGTCCCTTGAGCATCATTGCGGCGGCGGCCTTGTCATCCACCCCGGCAGGGATCTTCACGAGGCGCTCCGCCGGGCGCAACAACACTTCCGCGTAGGCACCGAGCGGACTCGAGTAGGCCACACGGTCTCCGGCCTTGAACTCCTTCACCTTGGGGCCCACCGCCTCGACCACGCCGGCGCCTTCCGAGCCCAGGGTGAAGGGCAGCTGCATCGGATAGAGCCCGTTGCGCTGATAGATATCGACAAAATTGAGTCCCACGGCAGTGTTTCGTACCCGCACCTGGCCTGGCCCGGGATCGCCCACTTCGACCGTTTCCCACCGCATCTTGTCGGCTCCGCCGTGTTCGTGAATTCTCATGGCATAGGGCATGAAGTTCCTCCTTGTTTTAACTTGAGACGATCAAAGCGCGTGATTAAACCACATTTTCGAGGCGCGCCCATCCGCACGCGGTTCCGGCGCTGGACGCTGCGTCCCGCGGCCGCGCTGACTGGCTCCGCGGCAGCACAAGCGACTCTGAGAAACATTGGCTTTCGCCCGCGGGCCCCTTCGCGTTGTTGACGCGTTGTTCACCGTGCACGAAGTATTCGCGCGGCCCGGGCGGTGTCGCGCGGTCTGACCCAGAACATGGCGCCATAGCGGCCACGACCCGCCGTGACTGCATCCATCGCCACCATGTTGATTCCCGCCTTCGACAGCTTGCTGCATATGGCCGCGATTGCGCCGGCCTTGTCGGCCCCCTGAGCCAGAAAGACGGTCTTCTTCTTGTTGACCTTCATCCCCAGCTTGCGCGCCGCGCGCAAAAATTTTGCGACATCGTAAGGGACGAAATCAACCTGGGCGCGCCCGGCGTTCGGAAAACCCGTGAACGCGAACAGGTTGACTCCATGCGCGGCGAGTCCATTGAGCAGGCGCGCAGCCTGCCCCGCGCGATTCGGCGCCTTCATGCTGAAGTAGGCGGTCTTGCGTATGGTCGTAGCCATGTTTATCTCCTTCGAAGGTGCGGCTATGGAGATATACCCCCCGGACTGGACGAGGGGCTGCTATTCGATCGGAGCCTGGACTTCCCGTGAAGGCCGGCGTCCCGATTCATTATGCGCTGGCGCGGCGTGAAACGCACCCGGCCTCGCGTCGGCGCGATCTATTTCCCCTCGCCCGCCTTCGGCGCGGCTGCGGCCAGGGATTCCAGCGCCGCCTTCTGCATCTCGAGCGTCTTGATCGTCATCTGGACAAAACCAATATTCATGGTCAGCCAGGTCTCGACCGTTTTCATTTCGGTGATCTTCTTTTCAATATCCTCCAGATTTGCCGTCGGCGTGAACATGCCGGGCAACGGGAAATTGAGCGGGTTCCACATCTTCTGCATGAATTCGAACATGTCCTTCGGCAACTCGGGCTGCTGCGCCATCTTCCCCTCCCGTTGCTGTGGTCCGCGACTTCCTATTATAGGCGCGCGCTGCAGCACCATCCGAACCCGGCTTGATCCTCCCACCGCAAGCGCGCTATGACCGCCCGAGCCGTCCGTCCGGGAGTGGAAAACGGCAAAGGCGGGCCATGTACGCCGGGCATCTGTGTCGGTAGCCTGCCGCCCATTTGGCGGGAGCCGGTCCGGGCACGCGCCGCCCGGAAGGGTGGAACGGCGGCAGATATAACAGGATACGCCGGCGCGGCGTTTCCCGCGCCGGAAGGGCGAGTCGGCTTGATAGAGAGCGCTACGAGACCGCTTCGAGTCGAAGCGCCGCCCCGTCTTTGATGCCACGCAGCTGACGCGCTTCGCCCACGACTTTTCCCACTACGTTGCAGCGGGTGACGAGGCGCGACTCAGTGCCCTTCGATGCCGGTGTGCGTCCGTAGGGCAATGCGAGCGCGCTGCCCTCGACCCAGAAACAGACCGTGCCGGGTTCCACCACCTGTTGAGCATCGGGCTCGAGCTCCGCCTTAACGGGCAATTCGAAGTAGACTTCCTCTCCCCAGGTGTTGGCGCTCGCCTGACAGGGAAGTGCGGCCAGCACCGCCTTCGCCGTTGGCGTATCGCGCAGCTCGACGGTAATCGCCCCGCCGCTCCAGGCAATCCGGATGCTTGCCACGAGCGTCAGGTCTGAGAATCAGCGGATCCGGCTCGGCCCCGCATTGCTGGCCAGTGCCGTCCGCGCGGGTGCGCTTTTCGCGCGCATGCTGGGCGCGGACCAGCGCGCCAGCACCCGGTGCAGGCGCTGTCGTTCGCCGAGAACCTTGCCCGTGTAGGTGTCACTCCGATCCTCCAGCGCGCCGGCGTACATCTGCAACGCGCTGGCGAGGTTACCCGTGCGTCGGAGATATTCCTTGAGGATCTGGGTCCCCACGACGACGTTGGCCGCGGGATCGAAAACCGCCTTCTCGCCCCCGAAGGGCAGCAGCTTCTCCGGGTGATATTTCGGGATAACCTGCATCAGGCCCTTGGCACCAACGCGGCTCTCCGCGATGGGATTGAAGCTCGACTCGATTCCCATGATGGCAATGATCAGAAGGGGGTCGAGCTTGTGCTGCCGCCCAACCTTGTGCGCGAGTGTCACCAGATCGAAGATCACCTGCTGCGAAACCCGGTAGCGCTGGGCAAGGTATTCCGACAGCACACGGTAGCGGCTCTCATCCGCCGGCGAGAGCGCCGCGACTGGCGGCGCAAAGCGGGACTGTTGACTGACCTTTATGGCCTCCAGCGGCAAGCCGGGCTGAAACGGGTTACGGACGTCCAGCGGCCCATAGTGGGTATGAACGATCAGCAACAACGCCAGCAGGCTCGCAATAAGCACGATGGTGGACGCCAGGTGGCGTCCCCGTTGCGTACTTCCTGCAGCACCCAGGCCGTCCATGGTTAGAGCCGATTTCACGATCATGGCAACGCTCCTTCCTTCTGCTGCTGCCGGCGCCTTGGCGCGCCAGCCCTCGCTACTTTGTCGGTAGCGATCCCCTGCAATTCCAATGCCTGATGGCAACCACAATAGGTTGAGTCTTCGATCAGGAATTTGACTAATTCTAGTGGTCGAATTCGGCACTCGCAATCGCCCACTGTCGGGGATCCGCCGCGCCGTCCACCTCGGTAACGGGATGTTGCAATGCAACGCTAGTAATTATCTTATTTTTCATCGGCTTTGTCAATGGGTGTGAATTATTTCGGAGCAGGATTGCTGCGACGCAGTATTTTCTTGCTGCACGACCCCTGATCAGGCGCGAAACTCACTGCGCCCCGTCCGACGCCGAAGCCAAACCACATGGAAATTAAGCTGATAGGGAGGGGCTGCGGCGTGTCCCTCCCCGGCAGGAAAGATCGGGTAGCGTTGCCGCAGGTGCCAAAGTCCCGCCGCGACCCTTCACTGAAGCGGCACGCGATAGCTCAATCGGGCGAAGCGGCGCCCATTGCAGTCCCGGCGCCTTTCCGCCCGATTCCGCTGCGCCGCGGTTCTGCCTTTTTAGGGCGGCGCGTCGTGGGCTCAATGGCCGCGGCTGCGTTCGGCGTCAGGAAGGGGGTAATCGGGGAATCGCCTCCGAAACCTGGAAAGCAGCTCATCGGCCGTCCGGGAGTTCCCTTCCCGGCGCAGCGCCGCAATCTTTTCCAGCCAGATTTCAGGTGGCGCCTTTTCGAGTTTGTTAAGCAATTCATTGAACTGGTCGTCTGTTAGCGAGCCCTCACTTTTAGCAAGATCCCGCTTCCCGGCCGAGTCGCTTTCCGCCTCGACGGGGACCCGCTGAAGGGTCGCCGCAGGCGCAGGCAAGGCGCGTGCTGGACGAGCTTCCGGCAGGGTCGCGGTCGCCCCCAGCCCTGAAGGGTCCTCCTGGCGCTTGGGCCTTTTCTTGTCCTCGGCAACAGCCTCCCGCCGGACATCGCCGGTAATGCGTTCGGTCGGCCGGACCTGCCCGGCGACCGGGGCATCGCGCCGCTCCTCGCTTGTCCTTTCCGTTGCGGACAGGGTAGCGGGCGCCCGACCCGGGGGCAGCGCGGGCTGCGGAACCTCGGCGCTCTCGACCGCCTTCTGCTTCGCACCACTGGCAGGTGCCGGTGCGGCCCCTACCGGCTGCTCCGGGGCCGGCGAGAAGCCCTCCTCGAGCCGACCGGCGCCCTCTTCGCGCATCAAGGTCACGATGCTCACCGAAAGCACGACCACCGCCGCGACCGAGACCGGCAGCGTCCACCTGCGCAAACGCGCACCGAGGGCGTGCGGTCGTGCGTGCGCTTCCCGCCGCGCGGCGGCGCGGATTGCCTGATCGAGCTCGCGCGGGGGCTCTTCCAGCCGAGCCCGCGCGTAGAGCTGCTCGAGGCCCGGGTCTCGCTCCGGTCCGCCGACGTCAGACTCGTTCAGCGCCATGGCGCCATTCCCCGCCGTAATTTCGCCAGCGCGTAGCGCAGGCGGCTCTTTGCCGTTTCCGGCGGAACCCCGGTCGCACTGGCGATCTCCTCAATCGTGAGTCCTCCTTCCTGCTGCAGGAGGAAAGCCTCGCGCTGCTCGTGCGGGAGCTCGGCGATCAGTGTCATCAGGCGCGCCGCCTGCTCCTTGAGATCGAGCGATACCTCTGCCGGCCGCACGCGCTCGTCCGGCACGCTCTCGAGCACGTCACAGTCCTCGGCCACATCGCTGCCCGCGGCTGGCTGGCGCTGACGATAATGATCGACCAGGCGGTTGTGCGCCAGCCGGTAAAGGTAGGTGCTGAACTTCGCACGAACGGCATAAGCCGCGCGCGCCCGAATAAGATTCATCCACACGTCCTGAAACAGCTCCTCGGCCACCGCGGCGTTGCGGCACTGGCGCAGGAAGTAGCGGTATACGCCGCCCCGATGGCGCTCATAGAGGACGTCGAACGCCCCGGCATCGCCGTCGCGATAGCAGAGCATGAGCTCCTCATCGCTCGAACCCGCGTCCCAAGACATGACGGGTTGTGAGTATGCGGCACCCCCCGCATACAAACAACCCGACCTTGACCGGTAACTGTCGTCGCGGGGCGCGCAATTGAAGGCGGCCCCGCCCCCCGCCGTATGCTGCTCAGAGCGGATCCGGGACAAATTGACCGGGAAACGGCGTCGCTATCCGCGGCGTCCCGATGACTCCCAGGCGCACGAGATTCCGGTGGCTATCGTAGTGAATCGCGATGACTTCCGTGGGTTGCGGAGTCGCGCGCTCGAACGAGGTATAGCGCGCGGGTGAAGCGCGGCCGCGGCCATGACCGGTTCCCAGCGACGATGACTTCTCCGCCGGGTATGGCCCTGGCCCCTGACGACGTGCCTGCGGAGCATAATCTCGGGCGCCGCCGGGTGCGGCACCCGCAGCCGCATTGCCTGACTCTCGCTTCGCTCCCTCGAACGGTGCGGGCTCTGCGTGAGCTCGCCCGTCTCCTTGGCGCGCTGCATCGGCGTCGTCAGGGAAAGGGCTCTCTTCTGCCGGTCCCCACATCCCGGCGCGGGGCCGCGGCTGATCGATCCGCGCGTCCGGCTCGACCCGTTTGCGAAACAGCGCGACGCCGATTACGCCCACGTTCTGCGGACGCCCGGTGCGCGCGGCGTACGAGTTGGCGTGCTCGGTGAAATAGAATGCGGCGACCCGCTGCAGGCTCTTGCGCCAGCCTTCGACCGTGAGGGTCTGGTTGGGCGCAAGTACATAGCCCGTCTGATTCCAGTTCGCCGTCTCGCCGCTTACCGCATTGACGCCATCGACCGACACCACTGCAAGGATCTGCGCGCCCGCCCGGTTACGAACGCGTATCTCGTACTCGTTGCCGGGCCTGCCTGCTACGTAGAGGCGGCCCTCGTGCCGGTAGACCGGCAGCGCGCGCCCCGCGCCACGGTCGAATATCGTGACATCGGCCACGTGGCCGACCGCGGCTGCCGTGCCCGCGGCGCTCCACAGCAGGGCTGCCCCCGCAATTGCTTTCCATTTCATGTTGCTCTCCTTGGGGTTGCGCATCAAGACGATGCTAGGACTTTGAACGTGGCGGCCGCCTCAATGGGGTTAACTTGAACCCCCCAAAAGCGGTCGCTATACTGGGCTGACCCCAACGAATCGTCCCAGCAGGCCCGCGTGCCGCTTTGTGCGGCCCAAAGCACGCGCCGGGTCCGGCAGGGAGAGCGAAGAAATCGGTCGACGGCACGGCGGATATCCGCACCCCGCCGCGCGACGGGCCGCAAACAGGGTCTCGCACGATCGATTCCACAAAAGGGCGGAGGAGCTCAATGTCCAATTTTTCTCCCGAAACCATCCGAACCATCGCGCTGGTGGGTCAGGGAAGTGCCGGCAAGACCACGCTTACCGAGGCCTTGCTCGCCAAAGCCGGCGCGATCAACACCGTCGGCATTGTCGAGAAGGGCACCACCGTCTGCGATTCCGACCCCCTGGAGAAGCAGTACCAGCATTCGCTGAATGCCGCGGCAGTCCATCTTGAGCATGCCGGGGCGCGCCTGCATCTCCTGGACACGCCGGGGCTTCCCGATTTCATCGGACGGGCAATCGGCGCGCTGCCGGCTGTCGAAACGGCCGCGGTCGTGATCAATGCGCAAAACGGCGTCGAGATGATCGCGAGCCGGATGATGCAGTGGGCATCCAGGCGCAATCTTTGCCGCATGATCATCGTGAACAAGATCGATGCGGAGAACATCGATTTGCCCGGTCTGCTCGAGAAGATCCAGGCGGCGTTTGGCAAGGAGTGCCTTCCGATCAATTTGCCCGCCAAAGGTGGCACGCAGGTCGTCGACTGCTTCTTCAATCCCGCCGGAGACTCCGATTTCTCTTCCGTGAGCGAGGCCCACAGCGCGCTCGTGGACCAGGTGGTCGAGGTTGACGAGGAGCTGATGGCGAAATACCTCGAGCAGGGGGAAGTCTCGCCCGCCGAGCTGCACGAGCCACTCGAGAAGGCGCTGCGGGAAGGACATCTGGTCCCGGTATGCTTTACCTCGGCACGCAATGGCGCGGGCATTGAGGAGCTGCTCGACGTGATCGTCAAGTTGATGCCCAATCCCACCGAGGGAAACTCGCCGCAGCTGCTCAAGGGAGAAGGCGAGGAGGCAAGACCCGTCAAGACGGACCCCGATCCGAACAAGCATGTCGTCGCTCACGTGTTCAAGGTGGTCATTGACCCGTTCGTTGGCAAAGTCGGGATGTTCCGGGTGCACCAGGGCACGATAACCAAGGATTCGCAGCTCTTTGTCGGCGAGGCCCGAAAGGCGTTCAAGGTCGGCCATGCGTACCTGGTGCAGGGAAAGGACCTGGTCGAGACGGATACGCTCGTCCCCGGCGATATCGGCGCCGTTGCGAAGGTGGAAGAAATCCAGTTCGATTCCGTGCTGCATGACTCGCACGACGAGGACCATCTCCACCTGGTGCCGCTTGAGTTCCCGATGCCGATGCACAGTCTCGCGATCGAGCCCAAGCGCCGCGGTGACGAGCAGAAGATCTCCGACGCGCTACACAAGCTGGCAGCCGAGGACCCCACGTTCAGGGTTGAGCACAATGCGACGCTCAACCAGACCATCATCAGCGGACTCGGCGACCTGCACATGCGCTAC
>DKBC01000328.1 GCA_002451065.1 Betaproteobacteria bacterium UBA6910 | reverse complement strand
GCGGCCGGCGCCGCGATGTAGGAGGCACTCGCCGCCAGGATCGCCAGCAGGGTGGTGCCGCCAAGGGAGAGCCCGAGCAGCATCCCGAGCCCGGTTCCGGCAGCGGCGCCCACCAAGGGCATCGTGATCGCGAATCCGAGCAGGAACGGGCCGACCCGCTTAAGGTCACCCAGCCGGGCCGACGTCACCAGCCCCATTTCCAGAAGGAACAGTGCGAGCACCCCCTTGAATGGGTCGAAGAAGAAGGGCGCCATGGGCTTGATTCCGTCGGAGCCGGCAATCCAGCCCACAAGCAGCCCGCTCAGCAGCAGGAAGACGCTCTTGCCCAGGACCACTTCCCGCAGGAGTTCCGCCCAGCGGGCGCTCCCTTCAGCGCCCCGGGCGAGGAAAACCCCAACCACAATGGCGGGCGCTTCCATCAGGGCCAGGAAGACCGTGGCATAGCCCTCGTGGGGTACATTGAGGCGAGAAAGATAAGACACCCCCAACGCGAAAGTCACCACGCTCACTGACCCATAGTGGGCGGCGATCGAGCCGGCATCGGCCCGGGACAGACGTCCGACTTTGTGCAGTATCGGAAACGCCAGAAGAGGCAGGGCGGTTCCCAGGCCGATCACAGCAAGCGAGGGCAATACCATGGATCCAAGGGGGTGCTTTGCCAGCTCAACGCCGCCCTTGAGCCCGATGGCGAGCAGGAGATAAATGCTCAGGGCCTCGTAGATCGAGGCGGGAATCTTGAGATCAGAACGGGCAACCCCGGCCAGGATGCCGAGTAGGAAAAACAGGACAACCGGGTCGAAGGTCATGGCTGGACCGGGGGCGCCCCGCTGGCGCGACCAGCGTCAGACCGCTGGCCGGTATAAGCGTTCAAGGGGAGCCATCCCGCATCTGCCAGCACCCGCTGGCTGCCCGTGGCACTCACTTACGCCAGCGCTCCGCCGGCGCCGACCCGTTTGACTCGGCGCCCTGCGCGTTACGTGACCGGCGTCAGGACGATCTCGACACGCCGGTTCTGAGAGCGGCCCTGGGGCGTGCTGTTCGATGCAATGGGCTGGGTTTCGCCCATGCCGCGAGTCACGATCCGCTGCGGAAGCACTCCCTGGCTCTGAAGATAGCCGCCGACGCTCACCGCCCGCTGCTCGGAGAGGCGCTGGTTGAAGTCGGCCGCGCCGCTGCTGTCCGTGTGCCCCACAATGTCCACATAGGTCTGCTTGAATTCATTGATGACCAGCGCCACGGAGTTCAGCACCGAATGGAAGTTGGGCGATATGTCCGCTGAATTGGTCGCGAACGTGACATTGCCAGGCATGTTGAGGATCACCTGATCGCCGACGCGGGTCACGCTGACGCCGGTTCCTTCGAGCTGGGCCCGAAGTTTCGCTTCCTCCCGGTCCATGTAATTTCCGATCGCGCCCCCGGCGAGGGCGCCGACGCCGGCGCCGATCAGGGCCCCCTTGCGATTGCCGCCGATCAGCGCGCCGGCGACCGCGCCGCCCACGGCACCGATCGCCGCGCCCGTGGTGGTCTTGCTGACCTTCTCTTCCCGGGTGTACGGGTCAATGGTCTGGCAGCCCGCCGCCGTCAAAGAAATTGCGGCAACCACCAGGATGCCAAGGCCGGTCTTCGTGAGAGTGGGGCGGCTGGGAAAGGCTTCGGTATCGTGCATGCTGCTGATCTCCCTAAAAACACGGTGGAAATGGGGCCCCGAGCGGGTCCATGGGGAACTGATGGAGGCGTCATAATAAGCCGCCTGCGCCTTCAAGAAAACCACAATAATCACTCCCGCGGAACCCGAACGCGGGGGACTCGCCAGCCGACCGGCGGCGGCGGGCTGGCGAGCCGGTTCGCGCGTCTCGCTGCCGGCGATTTTCCAAACCCGGCCCCACGACCTCTCAGGTCGCGGAATCCGGTGGCGGCAACCGGGGCCGGGCAAAAATTGCACCGATGAACGACACGCCGCCGAGCAGCGCCAGCCCGCCGCCCACTATCCATAGCAGGAGCACCACCACCAGCGTACCGGGAGAGCCCGGAGTTTCTGGAACCAGGCGCGGCAGCCAGAGGCTCAGCGCCAGCCCGATGATCACGGCAATGCCGTTGCCCGCCAGCAGGCGCTTGCGCGCCCTCGGGGAGCGCCGGGCCGAGGCGCGCGCACGGAAAAACAACGGCACCAAGACAATGGCCGCGACCGCGATCAAGAGCAGGATGCGGGCAACGGAGTTCATCGGGTTGCCGCCCCCCGCCCATCAATGGCGCAGGGAACGAGGCCAAATTTTCTCCGCTCGACGGCTCCCGCCGGCAGCGGCGCCTCCGCCGGTAGGGTGAAGCCACGCAACTTGCGCCCGGAAGTCATTTGCTGAAGGCCCCGGGGCCCCGAACCCCTATGCCTCGTACGCGATCAGCACCACGTCGGCCGCCTGCTCCCGAAGGGGGATCAGCGCCTGGTAGGCATCGGATCGAAACCATGCCGTCGCGGCGGAAATTTCCGGAAATCGGATCACCACGGTGTCGGTGTGAACGTGTGTCCCGCTCAGCACCATCGCGTTCTGCCCTCGAAACATAAGCTCGGCGCCCCAGGGTTTCAGGGTGCCGGGAACCTTGCTCCGGTAATCCGCCCACTTCTCCGGATCCTTGACGGTGATGTGGCCGATCACGTAGGCCGCGCTTTCGCTCATGGTGCCCTCCGGCTCGAAGCATCACTCGCGCTGAAGGCGGCCGGAGTCAACGCGGCCTGGCCTTGTGCATGGCCTGACTGATCCGGTCAATCTCCGCCTGCACCTGGGCGCGGCTCCGCTGGTACACGATCTCCCGGCCCATGGCCTTGCCCACGTAGGCCAAGCCGCTGCGGGTCGGCGTCAGATCGCACCTCACGCTGTGAACCCCCTCCCCGAGCACCACCTGGATCCGGTCGGCGTGCTTGCTCAGCACCACCACGTCCAGGCTCTTGCCGGTCTCGGTGACCGTGATCTTGATCTTCTCGTCGTTCATAAGACCCCCGGAGACTGATTGAACTTGGCCGCCTTCATCCTTGGAAATTGCGACCCATTAGACACCGTGCCTGCGCCTGTTGTCATCTTCCACCCCGGATCACGTTGCAGGCTCGCACCCCCATCGCCCAGAACCTGCTGCATCCGCAGCATTCTTTTTGGGGCAGAAGAGCTACCTCATCCTCGAGGGCAGCTTGATGGTTCGTCCGGCGACCATGAAAGCCCCCTTGCCGCGATGGTGGATCGTCCGCGGGTCCTTCACCGAGGAGTCGATCCAGGCCTGGACCACTTCGAGGACGAAGAAGCAATATTTGGCCGCCATCCGTGTATCCACCACCCGGCACTCCAGATTCGCGAAGCATTCCCGAATCAGCGGCGCCTTTACCCTCCGGGCAGGCAGCGGCGTCAGCCCGAAGGCCTCGAACTTGTCCATGTCCGCCCCGGAAGCGTTGCCGCAGGCCACCACCTTGGACGCCAGCCTCACCGCCGGGATATTGATGACGCACTCCCGTGTCGCCTTCAGCGTGCCAAAGCTGTAATCGCGGTCGCTGATCACGCAGCCCACCCACGGCGGCTCGAACTCCATGGGCGTGTACCAGGAGAGGGTCATAACGTTCGCGCGCCCCTTGCGGGCGGTCGTGAGCAGGACCACCGGCCCCGGTTCCAGCAACCCATAGACCTTGGAAAGGGGGAAAGTTCTTCTTGCCATGCCGCTACCTGAGGGTCGGGAAGAACACGATGGATCTCGGCCAGTTGTCGCGCCGGAAGGCGCTCCAGTCCGCTACTCCCGGATTTCGGCCTCGACCAGCTTCGCGAGCAGCACCAGGGACTCCTGCCACCCCAGGTAGCACGCCTCGACCGGGATGGCATCGGGAATGCCCTCCTGCACGACGCTGAGCTCCGTGCCACAGGACACCGCTTTCAGCGTCACTGTCGTCGTCATGACGCCGGGCAGGTTGGGGTCGTCGAACTTGTCCGTGTAGCAGAGCCGCTCGTTCGGGACCAGCTCCAGGTATTCGCCGCCAAAACTATGGCTTTGCTCCGTGGTGAAGTTCGTAAACGACATCCGGAAGGTGCCGCCGACCCTGGCGTCCAGGTGGTGGACCTTGCCGGTAAAGCCGTTGGGCGGTAGCCACTTGGCCATCGCGTCGGGATCGAGGAAGGCTCGATAGACCCTGTCCGGGGGGGCGCGCAGAACGCAGTGCAAGCGAACAGTGCCCGTAGCCATGATGGTTTCTCTCCTTCCCCAGGCCCGTCCCGGGCGCTTGGTCCTTCCAGGCGGCGTAACAGTATGGACGAATCCCCTGAGGCGACCAACGCCCCATTCCAGGTGCGTGCCGAAGCAGAGGTTGCAGCCGCCGGAGGCGCAGCCCAGCAGCGGCGGCTTGAACTTCCTGGGCGTGTACCCGGAGAAGGGCATGAGGTTCAGCCGCACCTTGCGCGCCGTCTAGCGCAGGAACACCGGCCCCGGTTCGCGAAGGCCCTCGGCTTTTGACAGGGGGATAAGCCTTCTCGTCATACCGCTCAGTGGATCCGACATTTAACCGCACCATCTTAGGCCCCAGGGTTACCAATGCCAGACATTCTCATGCCTTACGCAGTCTACAAGTTCACCAAAAACGAAAAGACCCAACACAGTCAGGAGGCCGAAGACCAACCCTAGGATGTGATCTGTCCACGCCATGATTCGACGTTCCCCAGGTGTGTTCAAACCCCACTTGGAGGGGAAGATGAATTGTCGACCCGCGATCAAGTGACTGAGGATATCGCAAAGAACATAGGCTACCCCACCTGTGAACGGGAGAGACAGGAGCGCAGAAGCCGTGTGTAGAGGCGCCAGCGCGATGGACAGGGCGGCCAGCGCAATAGCCCCAACAAATAATCGCCGATTCTTGGGATCTCTGAACAGGTACGTCCCGACTCGCATCGTCCTTCCTGTGCCCCTAGCGTCGACGCCAACCAGCGCGCGGCTTCGATAATGACAAGAGTTGGGACGTACCATACGCGTCCGGGTGGGACGTGCGGTCAGGGCCGATCACCGCTCTATTAAGCGACGTAGCTATGGACATTAGAAATTAGCGAGTGGATTCCAGCAACCACGCTAAGTGCCGCTCCGGCAGGGAGAAAGGCCGCAAGATGACCCGGTGCCCCACAACAGGTGATGACTTGCATTACCACCCCGGCTGACATGCTCGCTCTAGGTTCGCCAGGAAACGGCGATGGTACTCCCAGAGCAGTGCGATCGCCGTCAACATCAAGACCGGAGCGAGCGTCAAGGAAATGGGCGGCCTCTTCAGTGGTGTCCAGAAAGCTAACATTGCGGTCTCAGGGGCTCTAACATATATAGAGCTAAGCAGCGCCCTGCGCATCCGCGAAGAAACGGTCAGTTTCAAGACCGTTGTATCAAATTTGAATTTCCAACCTGTTCCAATTTACGAGTTCCCGTAACATTGGGGCATTCACGCCCGTACCGCGCAGCGTTGGCGCGCTGTCCGCGTCCACACCCATGTGACGCGACAGTCGTGCAACGCTACGCTGACTCTGTTTCTCTGGGCCCGGCCCTCGCCGCGCGCTCCTCATTCGCCGCTCCACATTTTCTCGGTCCGCGGGGTGTATCGTCGTGCGGCGTCTGAGTTGGGCGTCAATTGCTCCGCTGCTCACTCGTTGTGCGGCAAATCGTCGATGGGGATCAAAATCTCGTTCCGTCGCAGGAACCAAGGCATGAATGGCGGGTTATACCGAGCCCAGACGGGTTCGCCAACTGTGATGAAGCCTTTTTCGTCGATCCATGCCTCTAGCTTGGCTTTATTGCGCATATAGCCTTCCTCGCTCCAAAAGCCGGAGTATCTGACGGCTGCCATGTGGCGCGCCGGAACTTGGCGCAAAACCACATTCTGGTCTTTGGGTTCCGGAAGGGTCTCGAGCGTGAAGGACGCTGGCATCATGAAACTCACGACCCATCTTCCCTCCACCTGCTTTTGACCCACAGGCGAGGTCATATTGATCTTCTGGCTCTCGGCGGTCTGTCCGACTGGCGCGGTCATCTCAACTTTTTGTCGCGACTTGTTGTTGCCGGAGATGTACTTAAACAGTCGGCCAAAGGCCTCATCACCGGCGTCTTCAAAGTCGCCGTCTACGATTGTCTCGGCGACAATGTGTGGTTTGTATTCACGCACTTCAAAACGTTCCTCCTTGAGGACAACCGTGTATTCAGCTTCCTCTACCGCCATAGCGTTTCCTGCCCCCAGCAATGCAAATACCGCAGCCCAGAAGGCTCGTCCTAGCTTACACATACCCGTGGACCGCAGGATTGAATTATTGTAGTTCACCGCACTAGCCGGATTGAATGCCGCGTCGAAGCCATCTGTTCTGGCTGCACGCTTGGCTTTTGACGCCCAACGTTCACATTCACCGGGCGCCG
>DKBC01000331.1 GCA_002451065.1 Betaproteobacteria bacterium UBA6910 | reverse complement strand
GTGCAAGCACGTGATTGTTCTTTCAAGGGAAAACTTTCAAGAGCGGGTGAAGGCGATCACCAAGGGCCGAGGGGTTCCGGTGGTGTATGACGGAGTGGGCAAGGACACTTTCGAGGGCTCCCTCGACAGCCTGCAGCCGCTGGGACTGATGGTGAGCTATGGCAACGCGTCCGGTCCGGTGCCGCCGCTCAATATCGGCACGCTGTCCCAGAAGGGCTCCCTGTTCCTGACCCGGCCAACCTTGATGACCTACGTCGCCAAGCGGGAAGACCTGGTGAAGGCGGCGCGGGAATTGTTTGCAGTGGTGAAGAGCGGGGCCGTCAAGGTGCATGTCAATCAGACCTATCCGCTCGCAGACGCGGCCCAAGCCCACCGCGACCTGGAGGAGCGCAAAACCACCGGCTCTACCGTGCTATTGCCCTAACCTGCATTCCAATTCCCTCAACCTGGCCTCCAGCGTTTCGATGCGCTGGAGCAGGGTGAGGGCGAGGACGACACCGGACTCGTCCAGATCAAAGTCGACCTGCAGCCGGTAGGCGCGACGCGCGATGGTGAGGCTCGGCGCCGGGAAGACCCGGGCGCGCCCGGGGGCTGGGGTCAGGAAGCCGGCCTCTGTCAGTTCCTGAATGAGCGCCTGCTCCAAGCCGGAGAGCTCCGCCAGTTCGCGCAGGGTCAAAAGATCTTCTTCGTCCGGATGGACGACCGGCGTTGCCGGTTCCCGGCGTCTCATCTCAGGGACCCTTCCAATGGCGGCGCGGATTGAACGCCGAGACCCGGGCCAGCTCCTGAAGCAGTGAGCGCTCACGATCGGTGAGCGCCTCGGGTGTCACAATTTGGATCACGCAATAAAGATCCCCAGCGCCGCCGCTGCGTCGCGGGAGCCCCTTACCCGAGAGACGCAGCCGTTGGCCGGACCGGCTTCCCGGTGGCAACTTGACGCGAGCCCCGTCCTGCAGCGTGGGAATGGCGATGGTGGCACCGAGGGCGGCCTCCCAAGGCGCCACCGGCAATTCGAGGTAGAGGTCGTGGCCGACGCTGCGGAACAGGGAATGAGGCCGGAAACGCACGTACAAATAGAGGTCGCCATCCGCAGCGCCGCCGCGTCCCTTGCCGCCTTTCCCGGGAACCCGCAGCCGCTCGCCATCCACGACCCCTTTGGGGATGCGAACCCGAACCGAGCGCGGCCGGCGTCTCGCCGCGCCGGCACTGTCGAACTCGAGGATACTGAAATCGAACTCCGCTTCCTTGCCGCGGCATGCCTCTTCCAGGGTCACCTCCACGGCTGCCTCGATATCCTGGCCCCGGGCGCCAAAAGGGGTTCCGCCCCGGGCGCTGCGGCGCCCCATGCCAAAGAGGTCCGAAAAAAAGTCGCTGAAATCGGCCCGGCCCTCGCCCAAATCGAATTCGAAATGGCGGAAATGCTTTTCCCAGTCCGGAGGCGGCCGGAACTCCTCCCCGGGCTGCCAGCTTCCCAGCTGGTCATAGGCGGCCCGCTTTTTGGGATCCTTCAGTACCTCGTAAGCCTCCGCCACTTCCTTGAACCGCTCCTCGGCATTGGATTCCTTGGAGACATCGGGATGGTATTTGCGAGCGAGGAGCCGATACGCCTTCTTGATTTCGTCCTGCGTGGCTCCCCGTTCCACCCCCAGGATCTTGTAGTAGTCCTTGTATTGCATTCAGATCTGTCGGCGGCCTGAAACCGGCCAGGACGGGATGCCGGCGATGCGCTAGGCCGAGGCTTTCTTGCGCGGGGAGGCCGGTTTCTTCGGAACCCCCTTGGCGCCCTTCGCTTCCCGGGGCGCAAATTCGAAACCGACTTTGCCGTCCTTTCCCAGCACGAGGAAGGCGGAGAACGGCCTGCCCTTCTTGGAGATGAAGCGTTGCAATAGGTCCGTTCGACCCGAGGAGAGTAGCTTCTCCATCTGGTCCCGCTCAATGGGCCGCTGCAGGATGACCCGCCCTGAGCGGAAGTCGCAGCTGCGCTCCGGGCCCACGCCGCGCTCGCATACATAGGCCATGGGCTGCTCAAACACGCGGGCTCCGCATTTGGGACACTTACCGAGAGGCTGCTGGCCGGAAAAATCCGGTGCTTCTCCGCCATCGCCTTCGGCCGGCGCACCGCCAAAATCAAACTCAACCCGATGTTCGCCGCTCAGGCGGATGGCGGCGGAGAACGGGCGCCCCATCTTGCTGCGGAATCCCGTGAGGGGTCCGATCTGCTTGTTGCGAAGGAGTTCGGCCACCTCCTCCGGGGCCCATTCCCGGCCCGACAGCACCTTCCAGAGGTTAAAATCGCAGGACAGGCACTGGAAGCGCCGGTAGTTCTCCTGCACGATGCCGCCGCACTTGGGACAGGGATGGTCCACGGTGGCGAAGGCGGTGTCCGGAATCTCGCCGTTCTTGATGCGCTCCACCAACTCCCGGGTCATGGACTCGATATGCTCCATGAACTCCTGGCGAGGCAAACGGCCCTGCTCCATCTGCTTTAGCTTGTATTCCCAATCTCCGGTCAGCTCCGGCGATGTGATTTCGTCCACGCCGAAATGCTTGAGGGCGAAAAGCAGCGAAAACGCCTTGGGCGTCGGAACCAACTCCCGGCCGGAGCGATGCACGTATTCCTCGTCGATGAGACCCTCGATGATTTGGGCCCGGGTAGCCGGCGTGCCGAGGCCCTTTTGCTCCATGGCGGCGCGCAGATCCTCGTCCTCGACCAGCTTTCCGGCGCCTTCCATGGCGCTCAGAAGAGTGGCCTCGGTAAATCGGGCCGGCGGCTTGGTCTGATTGGCAGCTACCTCGATTGCGTGGGTCGTGACTGTTTCCCTTGGCTTCACCGGCACCAGGCTCGGTGTGCCCTCCTCTTCCGCTTCCTTGCCGTAAACGGCCAGCCACCCCGGGTTGACCATAACCTTACCTTCGGTCTTGAAGGATTCCCCCTCGACGCGGGTGATTCGCGTGGTGACCATGTACTCGGCCGCAGGAAAGAACACCGCCAGGAATCGCCGCGTCACGAGGTCATAAAGCTTCTGCTCAGCCTCGCTGAGCTGCTTGGGCGCCAGGGTGGTGGGAATGATGGCGAAATGGTCCGAGATCTTGGCGTTGTTGAACACCCGCTTGTTGGGCTTAACCCATTTTTCGCGCAGCACCTTGCCCGCGAGGGGCTTGTAGCGGGCGTCGGCGAGCGCCTTTAGGGTTGCCTTAACGGTGTCGAGGTAATCCTCGGGCAGCGCCCTCGAATCAGTCCGCGGGTAGGTCAATACCTTGTGCTTCTCATACAGCGCCTGGGCCAGCTGCAGGGTCATCCTCGCCGAGAACCCGAAGCGGCTGTTGGCTTCCCGCTGCAAGCTGGTAAGGTCATAGAGCAGTGGCGACAACTGGGTCGTCGGCTTGCTCTCCTCCTCCACCTTGCCGGGCTTTCCCTGGCATTTGGCGCGGATCGCCTCGGCGCGAGTGATGTCCCAGAGGCGCTCGGCGCGCGCATCGGGATCCGCTTCCTTTTTTTCCTTCTCGAACTTTTCGTCATACCACCGGCCCGGGTATTGGCCCCCCGCCGCCGCAAAGCTCGCATGCACCTCCCAGTAATCCCGCGGCCGGAAGCTCCGGATCTTTTCCTCGCGCTCGACCAGGATCACCAGGGTCGGGGTCTGCACCCGTCCCACCGTGGTCTTGTAGAACCCGCCCTCCTTGGAGTTGAAGGCGGTCATCGCGCG
>DKBC01000342.1 GCA_002451065.1 Betaproteobacteria bacterium UBA6910 | reverse complement strand
AGTCTAATTCACTCAGTTACGGCCATGTGCACGGGCCCCGGACGTTCGCTCGCGGATTATCCTACCCCCGCGATACCCCATCCCGGGCCGGGCGGGAGTTGGCAGGTTTCAGCAATCGTTCCCGAGACGCGCTTTGGCGGGAAAACGGCCCACGGCGCCACCTCCCCGCGGCGCGCGTCCCGGACGCGACCCGGGTGTGGCCGCCTGGGATGTTCCGCCCGGAGCCCTTGAATATCCCATCCTCATTTTCTATGTTTCATACAAGACGTGGGGCTTGAGCGATTCCCTTATCGCGCTCCGTGTCATGCATTTCGTCGGAGCTCTTGCGCGAGTCTCCCTTTACGAGCCTCATACAAGCGCGCGAATGCCAGCCTTGCGGAATATGCGTCGTTAGCCATGGTCGCGCTTAACCGGGCCGCAGCGAGCGGAAACGGCTCAATCAACCAGGGAGAACCAAGAATGGACTACAGAATCCGGAAGCTGGCAGCGGTAGGTCTGGGGGTTTTGGGACTAGCTGCGTGCGCCCCGCATGATATTTACCGTACTGTTTTCTCTAAGGTCTGCGTCAGTGCCGTCGTTGCCCAGCCGACGCCGTCGCCGGAATGCGAAACCCATGCGCTACAGCAATGGCCCACGAACAACGACCAGCAGAGCAATCAGAACCACTACCTGCTCGGCTTCATCGAGTTCGACGACCAGGGCCAGCTCTGGAACCGCAAGCAGATGTCCGCCGTAGTTCAGGAACTGGAAAAGAGGGCCCAAGAGCAGGAGTTGTTGATAGTGGTGTTCGTGCATGGCTGGCATCACAGCGCCGCGCCGGGAGACGGTAACATCTTCACCCTTCACAAGGCCTTGGCGCAACTCACCGACGCCGAGGCGCAACTCGCCAAGGACTTGGGTACCCCGGAGCGCGAGGTCGCGGGCGTCTATCTCGGCTGGCGCGGCGATTCGGTGGCGCCGGAGATGCTCAATTGGGCCACATTTTGGGATCGCAAGAATACGGCGCAGAAGGTTGGTCACGGCGGTGTCACCGAGGTCCTGAGCCGCCTCGAGCGCATCAAGCAGAAAACTGGGGACGCCGGATCACGCCACAGCCGCACGCGCTTGGTCGTCGTCGGACACAGCTTCGGCGGCCTGGTGGTCCACTCCGCCCTCACGCAGATTCTCCAATCTCGCTTCGTCGAGAGCGCCCGCGCGACCGGTGCGGGCAGCGACGTCACCGGTTTCGCTGATCTTGTCGTGCTCATCAACCCGGCCTTCGAGGCGCTGCAAATCTCGCCCCTCAGCGACATGGCCACCGAGCAAGCGAGTTATCCCCGTTCACAAGTTCCGGTGCTGCTGGAAATGACTTCCGAGGCGGACTGGGCAACGCGCTACTTCTTCAGGATTGGGCGCTGGCTCTCCACGTTTTTCGAGGAAACGCGCCCCGATCAGACCCGCCGCAACGCGGTCACCCAAAAGGAAGAATCCATAGACCAATCGGACGCCAACATTACAGCGGTCGGACACTTCGTGCCTTATCGCACCCATCGCCTCTACCCGCTGGATGAGCGGGGAGAAGTGGCAATGGAGAGATCAAAACTGAAGCTGGATGTCCGAGACAGCGTGAAGCTGTTCAAAAGAACGAGCACCGAGTGGACCGACGACAAACCGGGGAGCACGATAGAATTCGGCTTCGTAAAGCTCGAACGCACAACCACCTCCGCGGGACGCAACCCCTATCTGCTGGCGTATGTGGACCGGAATCTGATAACCGGACACAACGATATCGACGATCCCCGCATCATCGAATTTGTCAAACAGCTGATCCTCATCTCCACCCAATCTCCTGAGCGGGCGAAGGCGATTCGCGAGCTGAAGGCGCCCTGATACTGCCCCGTGTCCGGGCAGCCCGACGCTTCCGCTCGCGGCAGGCCAACTTCGTTCGCTTTGTGCGGGGGCGGGGCTAACCCCGATCCCGCATGTACTCCAGGTCGCGCTTGAAGGTCGCCGCTGAAACCTCCGTCTCGGCCAGGAACCGCTTCAGCGGCACCGGCCGCCCGCGGTTCAGCAGTTCGATGATCTTGTGAAAGCGCTCGCTGCGATCCATTCCGGAACCCGATGAACGTGTACGGCGGCCTCAGGGCGCGGACCGCGCCGCCGGGGCTGCCGCTCGACCCCTCTCCCGGCCCCTCGTCCTCAGCACACCCGCCACCACGGAACCGCCAGCACGCGGCGGGTGAGCGGGAACGTCTCGTCCCCGCCATGAATCAGCAGCCCGCCGTCGCCCAGGTCGGGATACTCGTCCAGGAATGCTACCAACCCCTTGGCGTCCGCCGGCTGCACCCGTGCCGAGGCCTTCACTTCCACCGGCAGCAGCCGCCCGGCCGCCTCGATCACGAAGTCCACCTCGATTCCCGAGGCGGTGCGCCAGCAGAGCACCTCCGGGCGCCGCGTCTGCAGCTCGCGCCACACCAGCAGGTCCTGCAGCACCAGGTTCTCCAGGTGCGCGCCCCGCGGCTCGGACTCGCCGGCCAGGTGCAG
>DKBC01000050.1 GCA_002451065.1 Betaproteobacteria bacterium UBA6910 | reverse complement strand
GATCCGCCCCGCCGTCTCACCCTGCTGGCCGAAATGAAACTGCCGGGCTCCGGTGTGCTGGAGTTCGAGGTCTTTCCCGAATCCAGTGGCGCGACCCGGTTCAGCGTCACCGCCTATTTCCATCCCGCGGGCGCGCCCGGCCTCATCTACTGGGCCGCTTTCAAGGCGGTCCACAACGTACTGTTCGATAGCATGGCGCTGCAGATCGCCCGCCGGGCGGAAGCGCGTTCGGCCCGGCCCTGACCGAGCCCGGCCGACTGGCGCGGCGTACAATCCCGCCATGGCGCAACGGCGCTCCGTTGAGTTTTTCGATACCCAGTTCCAACGCCAGGTGCGCGATGGGGACTTCGCCCTCAATCCTTTCGAGAAACTGGCGCTGGCGTTTGTTCACGGCCAGGTGCTGGAATTCGGCTGCGGCCTGGGCAACCTCGCCCTGGAAGCCGCGCGCCGGGGATGCACGGTGACCGCGGTGGATGCCGCGCCTTCGGGAATCGAGCACCTGCAGGCGCAGGCTGCGGCTGAGGGGCTCCCGGTGCGGGCGTTGGTTGCGGATTTCGAGAGCTGGCACATCGACAGGAACTACGACACCATCGTCGCCATCGGGCTGCTCATGTTCTTTCCCCGGAAGACGGCGCTGGCCATGCTGGAGGAAATCCAGGCGCACGTCCTCCCGGGCGGCATCGCCGCGGTGAACGTGCTCACCGAGGGCACCACCTTCCTCGGCATGTTCGAACCGGACCACCACTGTCTGTTCGCAGTGGATGAGCTGCGACGCGCCTTCGCCAACTGGGAGATCCTCGTCCATCGCGGGGACTCCTTTCCCGCCCCCGGCGGCACGCTTAAGGTCTTTTCCACGGTGATTGCGCGCAAGCCCGCCCCGGGCGGGACGAAGCCATGAAAGCACAACCGATGCTGCGGTACCTCGGGAACGTGCTGCTGGCGCTGGCTCTGGTGCCCGGCGCCGTCTCGGTCCTGGCCCAGGTGCAAAGCGTTGCACCGGGCATCAACCGCCACTACGAAAACGCCGACTTTTCCCGCTGGCAGCGCTCCTTCGAGTCCCCCGGGCGCGAGGTGTTCGACCGGCGCCTGGAGATCCTTTCCGCCACCGGAGTTCGGCCCGGCATGACCGTGGCGGACATTGGCGCGGGAACCGGGCTGTTCACCTGGTTGTTCGCGGGCGAAGTTGGGCCCTCGGGCAAGGTGTACGCGGAGGATATTTCTCCCGAATTCTCGGATGCGGTTCGGGAACTCGCCCGGGACAAGGGCCTCGGCAATGTGGAAGTGATCCTAGGAACCGAGCGGGACGCGCGCCTGCCGCAAGCGTCCGTGGACCTGGCGTTCCTCAGCGATACCTACCATCACTTTGAGTACCCGGAATCCATGCTGGCGTCGATCCGCGCCGCGCTCAAGCCCGGGGGGACCCTGGTGGTGATCGACTTCGAAAAGATGCCGGGAGAGAGCAGCGCCTGGATCCTGGGCCATGTCAGGGCGCCCAAGGATGCCGTGGTCCGAGAAATCGAGGCGGCGGGATTCATTCTCCTGGAGGACCGGAAGTTCCTACGGGAGAACTACTTTCTCAGGTTCCGGCGCCCGTGATGTATCCCGGCGCGGTTGCAGATCCCTGGAACCGACGGCATGATGCGCGGGACCTGGCGTTCCGCGCCGCGCAGCCTCTCATTTGCCCGATCCACCTAGCCCCATGAAAGTGAAGGTGATACCGGTCACGCCCTTCGCGCAGAACTGCTCCCTGCTGTGGTGCGAGGAAACGATGAAGGGCGCCGTCGTGGACCCCGGTGGCGATCTGGAGCGGATTCTCGCCGTGGCCAAGGAATCGGGCGTGGAGATCGAGAAGATCCTGCTCACCCACGCCCATATCGACCACGCGGGCGGTACCGGGGAGCTGGCGGAGCGGCTGAAGGTTCCCATCGAGGGGCCCCAGGAGGAGGACCTGTTCTGGATTCAGGGGCTGCCCCAGCAAAGCGTGATGTTCGGATTCCCGCCGGCCAAGGCCTTCACGCCGAACCGCTGGCTGCACCACGGGGATAGCGTCCGCGTCGGCAATCTGACGCTGGAAGTGCGTCACTGCCCCGGCCACACGCCCGGGCACGTGATCTTCTGCCACGGGCCCTCCCGCCTCGCCTTCGTGGGCGACGTGCTGTTCCGCGGCTCCATCGGGCGCACGGATTTTCCCCGGGGCGACTACGAGACGCTGGTGCGCTCCATACGCGAGCAGCTGTTTTCCCTGGGGGACGACTTCCGCTTCGTGCCCGGCCACGGCCCCATGTCCACCATGGGCGAGGAGCGCAAGACCAATCCCTTTGTCGGGGAAGCCGGCGACTAGCGGCCTGGCGCAGTCGCGGCCCAACGACCGCCCGTCATTTCCCCGGCTTGCCGCCGCCCGCCTTCCCGGCGCGAGGGGGCGCTTTCTTTTCTTCCGGTTTGGTGTAATCCCCGAGGACCCCTTTCACGGGGCAGACCTTGAATGCGGGGCATTTCTGGCAGGTCACGGCAATGGCAATGGGACAGACGGTCATGGCGCTTCTCCCTGGAGTGGATACTGCGACTCGCCCTCGGTGGGCAAAGGGCATGCCTGCAAGGATAGCACCTGGGCCGGGCTCCTGAGTGCCTGCCACCGATAGTTCCACGCCCGGCAAGCAATTGGCGTACCATGTGCTCCTTAGCCATTCCTACAGAGAGCCTTTCATGGCCAGTTTCGGAAATATCCTCTTCAGCGGCAGGTCGGGATCGAAATACCGCTTTCACGTCTGGCCCCTGGAAACCCGGTTCAAGCCGCTGGCCGGCGTCTATTTCATAACCCGACGGGTGTTCGAGAACAGGAACTACCGCCTCGCGTCCCACGAAGGGGTCTATATCGGACAGACCAGCAACTTGGCGGCAGTCTTCGAATCCAGCGCGCTGCTGGAGCGTTTCCGCAAGCACGGCGCCAACTGCATCTGCGTCTGTCCGATCGCCGACGAAGGGCAGCGCCTTGCCACCGAGCAGGACCTCCTGGCGAGCAACCGCACGCCCTGCAACGACTGAGTCCTGTGGCCGGAGCCGCAGCAAGGGGACCGGGCGGTCCCGTCCCCGACTTCCCTTCCGGTTGCGGAGTCCTCAGAACGCGAACACGTGCTTGATGCGCAGGGTCTGGCCAGACTCCACGAGCTGGATCAGGCGGTCGATGTTGGGATGCTTCCCTGGATTGAGGCGGGCATCCTCGGTGTGCTCCCCATACAGTTCCAGCCCCTTGCGGGCGGCCTCAGGCGTAATGGCCCCGTAGGTCTGGGCCAGGTGGTTGTACACCGCCACCGAGCCCTGGCTGCCGAGCCTGTTCTCCACCACCGCCATCACATTGCCCTCTGTGTCGCGCAGCTCGATGGCCGCAAGATGAGACACGCCGGGCAGCTTTTTCAGATTGGCCGCGAACTGGGACATGTTTTCTTCCTTGCCATCCTTGAGCAGCATGGGATTTTACGCGCCCGCCCGGGACAGCAGCCAATCCAAGCCCGGATAGTCATCCCGGCGAATCGCGTACTTGCGGGTGAAGCGACCCCACGCATTGCCTCCGTGAAATGCCGCCAGGAATCCCCTCAGGTCCGTGACCTGGGCGCCGCCCACCGTGTTGACGCCACGTGCGAACAGTGGATCGGGCAGACAGCCCGCGGTGGGACCGATCATGGCCACATATTTCGCGCGGCGGCAGGCCGCGAGCACGGAATCAAGGGTGTCGTTGAGCAATACAGTGCTGGTGGTGACCACCTTGCGGCAGTCCGCCAGTTCCGCGGGGTCCAGGGTCACGCGATAGCCCTCGCCCTGCCCCGCCAGTTCCGCCTTGAGTTCCAGCACCGTGAGGCGGGCACCCGACTGCACGACCAAGGGCACCAGGGGCGGGAAGAATCCCACCATGCCGATATGCTCGCCCGGGCGCAGATCAAGCTCCCCGAGGGAGTCGCCCGCGTCGTCGGGCGCCCAGCCCGCGCGCTGGAACAGGTGCTGGGACAAGGCATTGATGGCCGCCATGCCAATGGCGCGGGTCGCGGGATCGGTTTGTGCGTAGCCGCGCGCCAACTCAACCAGCGACCTTTTTGCCAATGTCTTGCGCAAGTCTCCTCGCCTGATCTCCCCCAGGGTATTTCCCAGCCAGACATAGGTGAAACCACAGGATCCGTCCTCCAGTTCCAGCACGCTGAATTCGGCATCCTTCGTCACGGGCTCTTTCGCCGGCGGCAGATGCAAGGCATGAACCGCCGGCAATCTCAGCGCCGACGCCACGCGCTCGGCAAGGGCGACATACTCGCCCGCTAGGGACTCAGCCATGGGCGTGGGCAATGGAAACGACGCAGGATTCCGCAGAACATCCTTCCCGAATCAGGTACCGCCGCGGCGCTGGAACCTGCCCGCAGGCCTGAATGATCCTGGCGCGGCCAGGGACTCAATGGCCCGGATCGAGAAACGGATAATCGGTATAGCCGGTCTGGTCGCCGCCGTAAAAGCGGTCGGCGTTCACCGGATTGAAGGGGCCGCCGCGCTCGAGGCGCACCGGCAAGTCCGGATTGGCCAGGAACAGGACCCCGAAGGCGATGAAATCAGCGTCCCCGCTCTCCAGCACCGCCTTCGCCCGCTGGGCCGTATAGCCCCCGTTGGCCATGTAACTTCCGGCGAACCGCTCCCGCAGCTGGCGAAAATCAAAGGCTCCCGGCGTGTAGCCTTCCTCCTCAATGCTGCCCTCCACCACGTGCAGATAGGCGAGACCGAGGGACGACAGCGCGCCGGCCACATGATTGAAGGTAGCCTGGGGATCGCTGTCGCTCATGTCGTTGAAGCTGTTGACCGGAGAGATGCGCACGCCGACGCGATCCGCCCCCCATACTCCCGTCACGGCCTCAGCAGCCTCCAGCAGCAGCCGCACGCGGTTCGCAACGGGCCCGCCATAGGCGTCGTCCCGGTGATTGCTCCCGTCGCGCAGGAACTGGTCCAGCAGGTAGCCGTTCGCGGAATGGATTTCTACGCCATCAAATCCCGCGGCCACGGCGCTGTTCGCCGCCGCCCGGTACTGCTCCACGATCCCGGGCAACTCGCTCGCCTCCAGGGCCCGGGGCATGACAAAGGGTTGCAGGCCCTGGTAGGTAAACGCCATGCCCTCGGGCTTGACGGCGGAAGGCGCCACCGGCAGGGCGCCGTCCGGCTGCAGCGAAGGATGGGAAATTCGCCCCACGTGCCAAAGCTGGCAGAAAATGCGCCCGCCCCTGGCGTGCACCGCGTCGGTGACCAGCTTCCAGCCCGCCACCTGCTGGGCGCTGTGAATCCCCGGCGTCGCGGGATAGCCGACGCCCTGGGGCGACACCTGCGTCGCCTCGCTGATGATTAGCCCGGCGCTGGCGCGCTGGGCGTAGTATTCCGCGTTCATGGGCTGGGGCACGTTGCCGGGACCCGCCCGATTGCGGGTCAGGGGCGCCATGACAATGCGATTGGCGACGGTATAGGGGCCGAGGGTCGCCGGCCGGAAAAGATCGTCGCCGGAAAGGCTCTTACGCTGTGCGTTCATTGCGGCGGCCGCGAATACAAGAGGGCGTAGTGTAACCCCGACCTCGCTTCCCGCAAAGGCGGCTTGGCGTGGAGCAGTGTTCAGCGCGTGGCGGAAAACAGCACTTGGCAGTCAGACGACCGGCCGCACAGCAGAGTTTGCGCCAGCATCTGCACTCTTTCCGGATCCCGCGGGATTGTGTAGAGCGGAAACCGCCATTGGGCGTTCGCCGTCTCGGGCATGCCTGGCTTGACCAGGCTCGCGGGAACGGTTTCCACGGGTTCGCCGTCCGCCAGGAGAAAGCCGCTCACGTCGCCCAGTGCGGCGACCTGGGCCGGCGGCAGAGGACGAGTGGCGTCGCAATAAACATAGTAGGTTCTCGCCTCTAACCAGCAGTTCCAGACCACCGGCTCGCCCGCCAGGACGCTTCTGGCGGCCAGGATCATTGCTCCCATGGCCGCGGCCATCAGCAGCCGCCCTGACCACTCGGACCAGGTCTCCACCCAAACTCGCTCGCGATGGTTCATGGTCGACCTCCAGGTGTATGTGACTGTCTTCACGCGTCGTTAACCGAGCCCCTTACCTGACACCGTTTCCCGCAAATTCCATTCCCGGACGCATCCGGGTGAGATCCGGCAGCGGGGGAAACGCGGCTCAGGGAATCAGCGATTTGGGTGACACCGGTTGCCCCGGGGATCTTGTCGGGTGTGGAGGGTCCGACACCCTTGTCATGCCATCGCCATGGCTCCCCGCCGGTCCGCGAAAAGCGTCACACACCGGATTCCGGGACGATCAGATGGCGGCCCAGAACTTCTCCAGCCGCTTGGCCGAGACCGGATACGGAGTGCGCAGTTCCTGGGCAAAGAGCGATACGCGCAGCTCCTCCAGTTGCCATCGGAATTCCTCGACCCGCGGTTCCCTGATTCCAGACTTCCGGTTCTTCTCGAGGCGTTGCTCGTAGCGGGCCCACAGCGCCGCGATGCTCGCTGCATGACGCTGGTCGCGCTCCGGATTGTTGCCGTACTTCTCCAGGCGCAGGCGCATCGCCGTCAGGTAACGCGGCAGGTGCGCGATCTGCTCCCAGGGCGTGGCAGAGAAGAATCCCCGGTACACGAGCTTTTGCAACTGCCCCCGCAGGTCGTGGGACACGCGCAGCAATGCGCCGCCGGCGCTCCCCAGGCTTTGCGACGTCACCTGGTATTCGGCCGCCACCGCTCCCAGCATGCGGCAGGCGGCATCGGACACGGCCGGCAGCCGGGTGCGTGCCCGCTGTTTCTGGGACTGGAACTCCTTCTCGCTGCGCGGGAGCGGGTCCTCCCCGATAAATGCCCGGTCGGTGATGGCGGTGAGCAGGTCTTCCCGCAATTCGTCGGGCGGAATGACGGGACGCAGAATCAGCGCCGCCTGCTGGAATCCGGGAAGGCTTTTCTCCAGCTGCTTCATCTGCACCTTGAGTTCCAGGCGCAGCAGCCGGCGCACACCCGCCCGCATTGCGGCGTCCGCCGCGGCTCTCGTGTCCATCAGCCGGATGGACACGCTATCGCCCTGATCCACCAGCGCCGGGTAGCCGGTCAGCCTGCGGCCCTGGCGGGTGAACGCGATCTCCTCGGGCAGGTTGCCGAAGTCCCAGCCCGTCACCCGGTCACGCTCGATGCCGGCATCGGCCGCGCTGAAAGTAAGCTGCGCCGCCTGCCCCAGCTCCGCCCTGAGCCTGCCCAGGTCCCGCCCAGACGCCAGCTCGTGACCCGCATCGTCCACCACCCGGATATTCATCCTCAGATGAGGCGGCGGCTTTTCCCCCTCCCAGGCGTCGGCCGAAAAAGGAGAGCCGAGCTCCCTCTGCACGAACTGCGCCATCGCCTCGGTGAGGCCCGGCGCTGATGCCGCGCCGGCCGCGCGATCCCGCGCTTCGAGAAAGCGGGTAACGTGCTCCGGCACCGGCACCAAATTGCGCCGGACCTGTTTGGGCAGCGCCTTGATGTACCACGCCACTTTCTCCCGCAGCATGCCCGGCACCAGCCATTCCAGGCGCGCCTCGTCCAGCTGATTGAGAAGCTCGAGGGGCACGGTGACCGTGACGCCGTCCAGGGGATGACCAGGGTCAAAGCGGTAGGCCAGCGCAAGCCGGGCGCCGGCCGCCTCCAGGGTTTCCGGGAACTGCGCCTCGGTGATGTCCGCCGCGCCGTGGCGCATGAGGAACTCGCGGGTGAGGAACAGCAGTTGCGGATTCCGGCGCTCCGAGTCCTTGCGCCAGCGCTCGAAGGCCGCGCCGTTGTGGATGTCAGGAGGCACGATGCCGTCGTAGAAGGAAAAGATGGTGTGCTCGTCCACCAGCACGTCCTGGCGCCGGGCCTTGTGCTCCAGCTCCTGCACCTGCTCCACCAGCCGCCGGTTGTGCTCCAGGAAGGGCGCGCGGGTGTCCCACTCGCCGGCCACCAGGGCGCCGCGGATGAAAATCTCCCGCGCCTCGCGGGGATTCACTGGACCGTAGTGAACCCGGCGCTTGGGCACCACGGTCAAGCCATACAGCGTCAACCGGTCGAAGGCCACCACCTGGGCTCCGCTCTTCTCCCAGTGGGGATCGAAATAATGGTGCCTGAGCAGCGAACCCGCCACCTTCTCGATCCACTCCGGCTCGACGCGCGCCACACAGCGGGCGTAGAGGCGAGCGGTTTCCATCAGCTCGGCCGCCATTATCCACTTCGGGCGCGCCTTGCGCAGCGTCGATCCCGGGAAGATCTGGAACTTGACGCCGCGGGCGCCGAGATACTCGCCGGACTCGTCGGCCTTGAACCCCAGGTTCCCGAGCAGGCCAGCCATGAGGGCCCGGTGAATCTGATCGTGGGTCGCAGGCGCCTCATTGGGACGGATGCCCATCTCGGCGGCCATGGCATGGAGCTGGCCGTGGATCTCGCGCCACTCGCGCAGCCGCCGGTGGGAGAGAAAATTTTCGTGGCAAAGCTCCACCAGCTTGCGGTTGGACTTCTTGTGCCGGATCGCCTCCTCGAAGAAATTCCAGAGCCTGAGGAAGCCCATGAAGTCGGAGCGCTCGTCCACGAACCGGGCATGGGACTGGTCGGCCGCCTCCTGGCGCTCGAAGGGGCGCTCCCGGGGATCCTGCACCGAAAGCGCGGCGGCGATGATGAGCACCTCCCGCAGGCAGTTCTCGCCGCGCGCCGCCAGGATCATGCGCGCGACCCGGGGATCGATGGGCAGCTTGGCCAGTTGCGCGCCGATCTCGGTGAGCCGCTTCTCCTCGTCCACCGCGCCCAGCTCCGCCAGCAGCTGGTAGCCGTCGGCG
>DKBC01000090.1 GCA_002451065.1 Betaproteobacteria bacterium UBA6910 | reverse complement strand
CTGGCCAACGACAGCGACGTGGACGGCGACGCCCTGAGCGTGGTCAATGTGGCGAACCAGGTTGGCGGCACCACGGTTGTCAACGCCAATAACACCGTCACATATACTCCGAACGCCGGCTTCAGTGGCGCAGGCAGCTTCACCTACCAGGCCCGCGACCCGAGCGGTGCATTGTCGAATGTCGCCACGGTCGCGGTGAACGTGCAGCCCGGGGTGGACCTCGACATCGCCCGCTTCACGGTGCCCAACAACGGCCGCGTCGGCCGCGCCCTGAGCGCCGTCTCCATCAACGTCAACAACGGCGGGACGGTGAACGGCCTGCGGACGGCGACGCTGACCGGCAGGCTTAATTCGGCCACCGGGCCCCTGGTGTACAGCCAGTCGCTGCAGGTGAGCGATCCGCCGGGCGGGGGCACCAGCCAGTTCGCCTTCCCGGCCTACACGCCCACCGCGATCGGCACCATCTTCTGGAGGGTCGAGATCTTCGACGACAACCCGGACGTGGACGTGGCCACCGGCACCACGGCGGTGCCGCGGTAACGAGGAAGCGCCACGCGCCGCGACGGCAATGGGAGGATGGATGAGTTAACAACAATAACCTTCTAGCGGAGCACTTGGGGAAGTGCACTCGGAGGTGCGGTCTCGAAAGGGGCCGCACCTTTTTGTTGTTATGCGGGGCCGCGCTGCGCTGAGGATTGGCTTCGGAGGAGCTCGGCAGAAGAAAGACGGCCCGCGCCGGCGGGCCGCTTTGTTGCAAGGACTTTGCCTCAGTCTGAGCTGACGATGGGGCAGTTCACGATCACGCCGTTGGGTGTATCCGGGCTGATCAGGGGGCCGAAGGCGGCCACGATGCCTTTCTGGGCAAGGTTCCGCACCTGGCCGAAATCCGTCTGTCGCGGGTTCTGGCCGGCCGCCACCGCGGCGTCGCTCCAGGCGGTGGGGAAGATGTCCCACAGGGGGCTGTAGCGGCCCTGGGTCGGGTTCCAGGACAGCACGTTGAGGGGTGAGAGCCCATCCAGCAGGGCGGAATTGAGGCCCTGGCGGTTGGGGTTGCCGGCACCGGTCTGGCCGTTCACGAACGCGGACAGGCTCGCGCGCGAGGAATCGGTGCCGTCGTTGCCTGCGCCCGCCGCCTGGGCCAGCTTGGGCGCCCAGGTGGATTCCTCCAGGGCCGCCGCCACCACGAAGGAGGAGTCGGTGGAGACGTACTTCACGCGTTTTCCGCCCTGGAAGCCGTCGGTCTCCCGCAGGGTCACTTTGCGCCGGGCGTAGTCGATGGCCACCACCTTGTCATGCTGGCCGCTGGCGTTGGCCACATGGGGTGCGTTGATGATGTTGCCGTTGCGGAGCTTCACCAGGGGGCTGTAGCCAGCCTCTCCGACGGATCCTGGCTCGGCGGCATCGGGCGGAAAGCCCGTGGGTCCGGGCGCCACGTGATGGTCCGGTGAAAAGTCCACGGTGGCCGGCAGCACCAGCTCGTCCACGCCGCATTTCGCCTGGCCGTGCACGCATTCCGCCAGCATCGCGGCCTCGTCGGGCACGTTCTCCAGCTTGGAGGCCTGGTTCACGCCGAGCGCCGCGGCGTCCTTGCCGCTGGATGCGTCGAACACCACGAACCATGCTTCGCGCCCGTCCTGGGTGGTGGCCCGGTACAGGGGCAGGGTCACGGTATTGTCGGCGCCTTCCGCCGCGCTTTTCAGGAACACGGTGCGCCCGCCGTCGGCGGCGGCAATGCCGGCGCCGAGGGAAAGCATGGCGGCCACCGCGGCGGTGGCGACGCACTTCGCAAAATGGCTGGCTTTGAGCATGGTCATCTCCTGTGTCGTTGAATCCGGTTGAGCACGGTTCCCTGCGGATCCGCTGCCTGGAGTTCGTCGCCGTGTCACTTTCGGGCGCTCCATGACGTGCAATGTAGATGTTCGGGGCTTCGCGCAAAATTCGGAGCAATACGCAACGCCATTTCGGTGATTACCTATGGCCCTTCCACGGCCCCTCGCCGTGGCTACAATGGGCTCATGCCGGCGCATGGCGCCGGTGGCGGGAGGCGACCATGGCGGAACTGGGGACAGGCCACACCGAGTCCGGGTCCATGCCCCGGGGCGAGGAGCTGCTGCGGCTGATGGTGGAGGCCACCTCACCCACGACCGGCGAGGAGTTCTTCCACGCCCTGGTGCGCAACCTTGCCCGCATCATTGGCGTGAAGTACGCGTTCATCACGGAATGCCTGGACCAGCCGCCCACCCGCCTGCGGATGCTGGCGTTCTGGGCGGGAGACGGCTTTCGCGATCCCCGCGAATATGAGTTGAGGGCGACGCCCTGCGAGGCCGTGATCAACGAGGCCCGGGAGTGCCACTATCCGGCGCGCGTCTCCGAGCTCTTTCCCAAGGAGCAGGCCCTGGGGGTGGATAGTTACCGTGGCATCCCCATCCTCGGTTCCCGGGATCACCGAGTCATCGGGCACCTCGCGTTTCTCGATCCGCGCCGGATGCCGGAGCACGACATCGGCTGGGCTCTGGCGCGGGTGTTCGCGGTGCGCGCGGGCGCGGAACTGGAGCGGCTGCACGCGGAGGAGCGGGCTCGCTCCCACCTGGAGCAACTGGCGCGACTGTCCCGCGCCACCGCCCTGGGGGCCATGGGGGCAGCCCTGGCCCACGAGCTGAACCAGCCCCTCTCATCCCTCGCCAACTACGCCCGCGCCTGCCGGCGCATGCTGGCGGACGGCCGGGCGGATTCCACGGACGTGCGAGAGGCGCTGGAACGCATCGCGGTCAACGCCGAGCGGGCCGGAGCGATCGTGCGCAACTTGCGAGAATTCCTGGCGCGGCGCGCGCCGGAGCGGCGCGCGGTGGCAGTGAACGACGCGGTGCGCGATGCCGCGCGAATCGCGGCGCCCGGCGCTCGGGAGGCGCGGGTCCGCCTGCGGCTCATGCTGGAGGAGGGGCTGCCGCCGGTCCTGGCGGATGGAGTGCAGGTGCAGCAAGTGGTGCTGAACCTGGTGGCGAATGGCATGGACGCGATGCGGGATGCGGCCCCGTCCCGGCGCGAGATCGCCATCACCACGGCGCGGCGCGACGCTGCCACCATCGCGATCACGGTTCGGGACCAGGGGCCGGGGTTGAACGAGGAGGCGCGCCGGCGCCTGTTCGAGCCGTTTTTCACCACCAAGAAAAGCGGCCTGGGCATGGGACTCTGCATCTGCAAGAGCATCGCTGAGGCCGGCGGCGGGCGCCTCGAGGCGCTGGAAGGCGAGGGGCCGGGAGCGGCATTCTGCCTGGCACTGCCGGTGTTCCATGGCTGACGCGGCCGAATTCCGGTCGGGCACGGTGTATGTCGTGGACGACGATTACGACGTGCGGGAATCCCTTTGCATGCTGCTGCGGTCCCTGGGAATGCGTGCGGCGGCCTTCGCGTCGGCGGGGGAGTTCCTGGGGGCGGCGGGCCCCGATCCCGAGGGCTGCCTGGTGGCGGACGTGCGCATGCCGGGCATGAGCGGGCTGGAGCTGCAGCAGGAGCTGGCCCGCCGCGGCATCCCGCTCCCGGTTATCGTCATCACCGGCCACGGCGACGTTCCCACGGCGGTTACGGCCATGAAGGGCGGCGCCGTGGATTTCCTGCAGAAGCCTTTCAGCGACCAGGCGCTGTTGGACCGGGTGCACGGGGCGTTGCGCCTCTATGCCGCGGGGCGCGCCCGGCGCGCATTGGCGGAGGAACTGAGCGCACGCCTCGCCGGACTCACGCCCCGGGAGCGGGAGGTGCTCCAGCGGGTGGCCGCTGGCAAGCCCAACAAGATCATCGCCCGGGAGCTGGGGCTGAGCACCCGCACCGTGGAGATCCACCGGGCGCGGGTCATGAAAAAAATGCGGGCGCGCTCCCTCGCCGACCTGGTGCGCATGACGGATGCCGCCGGAGATCCGGCGGAGAAGCGCTAGACAAGGATGGCGCCCGGCGCTTCGCTTCAGTGGGGGCCGGTGTGAGGGATCAGGTGTTAACCGCGGGAATACCCAGGGTCAGGAGATGGCTGCCGATGAAAGCGGCCAGGGTGAAGGCGAGGCCGGATACGGCCCACCAGGCCATGTGGTGGCCCGCCAGGCTGCGGGAATACATGACGTAGAGGAAGCATGCGTAGAAGCCGAGCACCAGGACTACCCACAGGTTTTTGATCCAGGCGTAGTCGCTCCAACCCGCGGACCCCAGGAACCAGCCCGCCGAGAAGAACATGGCGATCACGAAAACCGGGACGCCGATGCCCACCATGGAAACCATCAGAGTCTGGGCGCGCCAGGTATCGGGAAGGAAACGCGAGGCTCTGGGATGGCGGATGCCCAAGGGGTCCAGGTGATAGCGCAGGAGGTAGAGGACCCCCACCGCCGCCGCCAGCACGAAGGCGGTGTAGCCCACCACGTGGGCGACAAGATAGGCCTGGCCCCAGTAATTCCGATAACCGCTGAGCACCAGGTCGCGGCTACCGGCGTGTTCCGCCAGGAACCACATCTCGGCGCCCACCAGGCTGAGCACGATGGGCATGACGAAGGCGCCCGCCGCCCGGGAATCGGTGACCTTCTCCACGATGAGGTACCAGACGACCACCATCGGGACCAGCACCGAGACCACGTCGTACGCGTCGATGGGCGAGTGCTCGGACATCTGGGAGAAGCGGCCGAGTCCCAGGAGGTGGGAGCCGAGATCCAGCGCCAGCACCAGGGCGCCGGCGCCGGCAAGGCGGGATGCCCACTTTCCGGCAACGCCAAGCCCCATCATCAGGTGCGCCACATAGAGTGCGGCCGAAAGCGCCAGCAGCGAGTTGCCCGCGGTGGCCAGGCGATAGCCGTTCTGGTGCACCCCCCCGGACATCAACTGCACTTCCTGGAGGAAAAAGGGAACGCCCGCCAGGAACAGGACCGCAACGCCCACGCCGGCGAGCATCACGAGTCGCCAGGAAGAGGACTGGTTCTGACCAGTTGTCGCCATGCTGGAATCGATCCCGCCGCGCATTATTTCCCGACCATTTGTCATGCTGGTGGACCAGCAATAACTATGCCCGAAAAGGGTGATTATCAACTTCCTGAGCAATAACGCGTTTGCCTGCCGACCCGAAAAACGGAGGGGGCAATTCGGGGGAATTGCCCCAACCCGCCGGCAATCGCCGCGGCATGCCACCCGAATATGGGCCTTGCATCGCCAAGCCTGCGCCTGGGGACGGACTTCGGCAAGCCTTTTGCGGGAGTGGGCGAACGTGGCCAGGGATGCGTGGCTGCTGACTCCGCGACTCCCTTGCCAGAAATTTCTGGCGCAGGAGGCAACGAGTCGCGGCTTTTCACCCAAACTTGGGTATAATTCCGCGTGATTCAGTGCCATACGATGCGGGGCTGACGTCAGAAGTTTTCCGCCAAGGATTGGCGACAGGCAAGAACAAGGGTCAAATGATCCGGTCGTCGGGGGATATGCCCGAGTTTCCCCCAGCTATTTGAGGATTGACTTAATCCGCTCTTGGAACTGGAAAGCCGCAAAATCCGTGGGTTGGCTGATTTCCATGGAATCTGGCATAGCTCATGCAATTAGTCGGAATAGAGGGCAGTTTTCGGTGTTTGCCATGGTAGGTTGCCTGGAAGCTTAGCGGGAAGAGGACGGGTTAAGGCTTCCTCTCCCTTTGGTCCCCAACCCCCGGTGGCTTAGGCCGCCGGGCTCAAGCCCTGGGGTGCGATCTTACGGTCGCACCCTTTTTTTTCGCCTGGAGCCGGCACGGGCAAGGGCCAAACCGAGCCGACCCCGCTACGCCCCGGCGCTCACCAATAGCGCCCGGTGTCACGGGCAAAGTCAGCGCCGCCGCAGGCGCTCGACCCGGATGCGACCATCCTGCCCCACGCTGCCGCGTACCTCTACGCGGTCCCCGATGCGGGGCCCCTTGTCGATGCGGGTGCCGCCGTCCACGGCCACCGGCGTGCCGTCCACCGCCCATTGCCCGGTGAGGGTTCCCTCGAAACGCACCCGGGCACCCACGGGGATGGGTGCCGGGGCCCCCGAGGCCGACGCCGCGCCCTGGCGGATCCATTCCTCGATGAGCCGGATGTCCTCCTCGGGCAGCCAGGGCGGCCCGTCGAAGGGCATGCGCGGCTGGGACAGGCCGCGGATGCGGCGGACCACCTCGCTGGCGCCGGGGTTGCCGGGCACGATCCGCACGCGGTCGGCCGGGGAGATCGCCGTCTCATAGCTGGACAGCCGATACCCCTCCGGCGGGGCTCCCATGATGCCGTTGTCGGAGTGGCACTTGGCGCAGCGCTGCAGGAATACCGGCGCCACGTGGGCCCAGGTCACCGGCTGGCCCGCCGCGGGCCGGGCGAGTGCGGCTGGCGCAGCGGGTTTGTCGGCTGACTGTCCCGGAGCGAGGCCCCCCGTGACCCAGGCTTCCAGCCGCGCGATTTCCTCCTGGCCGAGGGGATCGCCCACCAGGGGCATCCTGGGCTGGGACTCGCCGCGGACCCGGCGCAGCAGTTCGCTGGCGCGGTCGCCCGCCTTGACCACCGGCCCCTTCTGGCTGCCTTTCATCACGCCCTCCCGGGTGTCCAGACGCAACCCGAGGGGCGCCCCGTCCCCGCTGTGGCACATGATGCAGCGCTGGGCAAAGATCGGCGCCACGTCGTCGTAGGTGGTTGCGGCCGACGCCCCCGGGGCGGTGGCGAAGGCCGCGGCGAATACGGCGGCAGGAATCAAGCGTCGTTGGATCATGGAAAGAATCTCCGATGAAATTCGATGGCTAGACGGGGCGCCGGAGGAACCCGGATTACCGCTGATCCTTCTAGCGCGGCGCGGTCTGCGCGTCCGGCGGCGCGACGGGGGCGGGCGCCGGGGCGCTGGGGAACGGGGTGGAAAGGGGCGCGGGCTGCAATGGTGTCGGCTCCAGGGGCTGGAGCGGCGAATCCGGAGCTGGTGACGGCGGCGGGGCGGGAGCCGGAGCCGGCGGCGCGGGCGTCGCCGGGGCCTGGGGGGGTGTGTCCGGCGGCGCGGTGCCCGGGAAAGGCTGCAGCGGCGAGTCGGGCGGCGGCGTCGGCGCCGGAGCGGGTGCCGGTAAAGGCGTGGCCGGGACCTGGCCGGGCGCGTCCGCCGGCGGAGCGCCGGGCACGGGCGGCGCGTCCGGGGTGGCGGTGTCGGGCGGCACGGCAGTGTCCGGCGATCCCGGCGTGGCCGGGGCATCCCCCGGCGCGGCCACAGCCGGGGGCGGTTCGGGCGCGGCAGGGGGTTGCTGGTCCGGGGGCGTGGGAACCGGCAGCGGCGGCGGCGTAACGGCTGGCGTGGCGACGGGCGCTGGAACCGTTGCAGGTTGCGGGGCGGGCGCCGGAGGGGTGACCGGCGCGAGCACCGGAGTCGAAACCGTGGGAGCCGGAGCGTCGCCCGGCAGGGCCCCCGGCGGCTGGGGCTGCAGGCCCGGCGGGAGTTGCCCGGGGGCGGTGGGCGTGCCCGGAATGCCCGAAGGAAGCTGGCCCGGCTTGAGTGCAGCCCTTGCGGTGCCATGGACGAACTTCCATTCCGCGTATTGGGTCTTGCCCTCGAACTCGGCGTACTCGATGGGGAAGTCCGCGGTCTTGAGGGGCTTTGCCTCGGAAAGGCTGTAAACGCCGATGATGCCCTTGCCGTCCGGCCCGCGCACCAGGCCCCATTCCCTGGTGCTGGTCATGGGATCCACGTAGATCTTGCGGAGGTGGCGCTTGACGTTGGGAAAGCGCGCGTCCCGCACCAAGTCATCCAGGGACTGGGGCGCCTGCCCCGTCACGGTAGGCCCGCCCGCCGCGTAGGAGCGCAGGGCATTGCGGAACTCGGTCCCGATGAACAGGAGTTCCCGCTCCTTCTCCCGCTGCTGGGCCGTGGACCAGAAAATGCCCACGGCGGCAAGCACCGCGCCGTGCAGCGCCACCGCCAGCAGGATCGCGATATAGGTGAAACCGCGCTGACTGCGCGCCCGCCCCATGCCCGGCCTCACCAGTCGGCGTACGGCGTGCCCGCCAGGGAATTGCCGGGGGCGCCGCTCTTCACGTCATAGACGCCGCCCTTCTCCGGATCGTCCGGCGGCACGATGACCCAGGTGGCCGCGGTGCCGGTGAGGGGGTCGTGCGGCACCTTGCGCAGATAGCGCTTGGTGACCAGCTCCTGGAGATCGGGCGGATACTTGGCGTTGTCGGCGTAATACTTGTCGACGGCGTCACGCATCAGGGTGAGATTCTCACGCAGGACCGTTTCCTCGGCGCGGGTCACGCTCTTGAAATAGCGCGGCACCGCGAGGGCCAGCAGCAGGGCGATGATGGCCATCACCACCAGCAGCTCCACCAGGGTGAAGCCGTTGCGCGGGCCGACGCGCCATGCCGCGAGCCGAACGCGCTCCATCACCAGTCCCGGTAGGGCACGCCGTTGAGGCCGGTGCCCGCAGACAGGGAATACACGTCGAAAACGTCGGCGCCCGCCTGGGGCGCGTCGGGGGGGCTTTCGTAGCTGCGCAGCCCCCAGGTCTCGTCGGGAGGAAGCTTGGGATCGGCGAAGGGGTCCCTGGGAATCCGGCGCAGGAAGAAGATCATGGCCTTCTTCGGATCCTTCTGGTCCTCGACGCCCTCCGCCAGGATCTTCAGGTCGGGCGGGTAGCCGGTTTCCTCGATGCTCTTCTTGATCCGGCCCTGGTC
>DKBC01000140.1 GCA_002451065.1 Betaproteobacteria bacterium UBA6910 | reverse complement strand
CTGGTGCTGGTCCACGGCGCCCGCCCTCAGATAGAAGCGCGGCTCAAGCAGGCGGGGCTGCGCGTGCAGTACGTGCGGGGGGTGCGGGTCACGACCCGCGAGGCGCTGGAAGCCGTGAAGGAAGCGGTGGGCCGGGTGCGGGTCGAAATCGAGGCCGTACTCTCCATGGGGTTGCCGAATTCGCCCATGGCCAATGCCGACATTCGCGTGGCCGCCGGCAATTTCGTCACCGCGCGCCCGGTGGGTGTGGTGGACGGCGTGGACCTCATGCACACGGGCGAAGTGCGCAAGCTCGATGTGGCGGCGATTCGGGCCCGGCTTGACCAGGGCGACGTGGTGCTGCTCTCGCCCCTTGGCTACTCGCCCACCGGTGAGATCTTCAATGTCCCGCACGAGGAGATCGCCACCGCCACGGCCATCGGCCTCGGGGCAGATAAGCTGGTGTTTCTCACGGATGCCGCGGGCGTGGCGGGGCCGTCGGGCCCGGTTCAGCGAGAGCTTACCGCAGATCAGGCCGAGGTCCTGGCCGCCAAGCGCGGTGCGGCGCCCGAGGGAATCCGGCGCGTGCTCCGGTATGCGGTCCGGGCGAGCCAACAGGGCGTGGCTCGGGCGCACCTGATCAGCCGACATACCCGCGGCGCGGTGCTGCTGGAGCTCTTCACCCACGGCGGCATCGGGACCATGGTGTCGGCGGGACCCATGGAGCGCATCCGCCGGGCCCAGATCGAGGACGTGGGGGCGATATTGTCCCTGATCGAGCCCCTGGAAGAACAGGGGGTGCTGGTGAAACGCGGCAGGGAGCTGCTGGAGCGGGAGATCGAGCGCTTTCACCTGGTGGAGCACGACCGCATCGTGGTGGGCTGTGCGGCCCTTTACCCGTCGCCCACCAAGAAGGCCGCGGAGGTGGCTTGCCTCGCGGTGCACCCGGATCATCGCAACGCCGGCTACGGTGACCGGCTGCTGGCCGCCATCGAGGCCCAGGCGCGCCAGCTCAGCATTCGCAAGCTGTTCGTGCTGACCACCCGGGCGGCTCACTGGTTCGTGGAGCGGGGATTCCAGGAGGCAAAGCTCGAAGCGCTGCCCCTGGAGAAGCGCGCCCTTTATAATTACCAGCGCCGTTCCAAGGTCTTTCTCAAGAAGCTCAAATAGCCGGGAAGCGGACCCGCACCCGCAATCCCCGTCCCTCCGCACCGTCCCCAAGCTGGATTTCGGCGCGGTGCAGTTCCGCGACGCGCCTCGCGATGGAAAGCCCCAGCCCGCTCCCCTGCTGCTCGCTGCCCGGAAGGCGATAGAAGCGCTCGAACACCCTGCTGCGCTGGTCCGGGGGGATTCCCGGGCCGGTGTCTTGCACCTCAAGCACCGGCGCACCGTCCAACAGAAGGGCGCGAACCGAGACCGCGCCGCCCTCCGGCGTGTAGCGTAGCGCGTTGTCCACCAGGTTACTCAGCAGCACCCCGAGGGTCCCCGGATCGCCGCTGACCCGGGGGCCGGCCCCCTCTTCGAGGGCCAGTTCGATCCGCCGCTCCACCGCTTGGGAGCCGAAATCGGACAGGACCTTTTCCGCGAGGGCATGCAGGTCCACGGGCGCGAAGCCCGCCAGGGCTGATTCCGGGTCCACCCGCGCCAGCGTCAGCAGCTGGTGCACCACCTGAGCCGCACGCTCGACGCCGTTAATCACCTGGTTCAGGGCCCGACGCCGCTCGGGCTCCGCCGAGGCGCGCAGGGCCACTTGGCAATGGGTCTTGAGCGCGGCCAGGGGGGTGCGCAGCTCATGGGCGGCGTCCGCGGTGAAGCGGCGCTCGCTCTCGAAGGCCTCCTGGAGCCTAAGGAACAAGTCGTTCAGGGCGTTGATTAGCGGCCGGATTTCCGCCGGCGCCTGGGCGCTGCCAATGGGGGTGAGATTACCGGGCGCACGGTTTCCGACCTCCCTGGTGGTCTGATCCAGGGGTGCCAGACTCCGTCCCACCGAGGCCCAGATCAGCAGCGCCAGGACGGGAAATCCGAACAGCACCGGAGTCAGCAGGATCAGCACGATGTCCGAGGCGAGCTCATCGCGGATCTCCTCGCTTTGCCCCACTTGGATCAGAAATCTGCCGTCCCTCTCCCAGCGCGAGAAGACCCGAAATACCGCACCACCGATCACGGTGTCGCTAAAGCCCGCGTCCGAATCCGACATGCGCACCATCGGCGCGTTGGCGGTGCGCAGCAGCAGCCGGCCCCGAGCGTCCCAGATCTGGAATGCGAGCTTCTGCTCGTAGCGGTGCTGAAATTCTTCCACCTCGGTGGCCACCTGCTCGAGCTGGTACTGGGCCTGCGCCATGATCACCTGGGCTGACTGGGCGAGCTGGGCATCGAACAGTTCGCCAATCTCATGGCGCGCCGCTGCAAACGAGATGGCCGCGGTGCCGACCCAGAGCAGGGCGATGGATGACAGCAGGAGCAGCAGAAGCCGCCGGCGCAGGGAGGGAGCAGTCATCGACGCCAGCGCCTTGTCTGCGGCAGGATGCTCCCGCGTCATCATTTCCTTGTCGGCCGCTCCACCAAATAGCCGATCCCGCGCAGCGTCTTGATCAGGCCGCTGCCGAGTTTGCGCCGAAGGTAGTGGACGTGCACCTCGACGGCGTTGCTTTCGACCTCCCGATCCCAGCCATAGAGGCTTTGCTCCAGGCGCGCCCGGGAAAGCACCTGGCCGGCGTTCTCCAGCAGCTCGCGAAGCACCGCGAACTCGCGGGGGGAAAGTTCTACCGGCTTGTCCTTGAGCGTGACCGCATGGGAGGCGGGGTCCAGCACGATGTCGCCGTGCCGGATCACCGGAGCGGCGCGGCCGGCGCCGCGCCGGAGCAACACCCGGACCCGGGCGGTCAGCTCCTCCAGGTCAAAAGGCTTGACCAAGTAGTCGTCGGCGCCGCTGTCCAGGCCCTTGACGCGGTCGGCCACGCTGTCCCGGGCGGTTAGGATCAGCACCGGCAGGTTGTTGTGCGCGCGCCTCAGCGCGTCGAGCAGTTCCAGACCCGGGACCCCGGGAAGACCCAGGTCAAGCACCAGTAAATCGTAGCCCCCCGACGCGAGGGCGGTCTGGGCTGCCCGGCCGTCCCGCACCCAGTCCACCGCATAGCCCTCTTGGGCGAGACCGGCGCGGACGCCGTCGCCCAGCAGCGAGTCATCCTCGACCAGCAATATTCGCAAAGCAGGTATTCCCGAAACCGGTACGCTTCCCATTATGCGCAATATGGCGCTTCCCGAGCAGCGGGTTTCGGTAGCGGATCTAGCGGCGGTTGTCGGCGGAGGCGAGCAGGCGAATCAGTTCGCGGCGCCGGCCGGGCGGGATATCATGCCCGAGGCCGCTGTCTTCCTTGGCGGCCAGGGCGCGATGGGCGCTGCGGGCCGCGCCGCGGGTGTCTCCTTGTTCGAGGAGCAATTCTGTCAGCCGCAGCTGGGCTTCCAGGGTGTCGGGCGCGGTCTCCAGGGCTTTCCGAAGGTAGGCGCGGGCAGTGTCGGAATCGCCGAAGGCGAGCGGCCAGGGAGCCGCATTCCAGTAGAGCCCCGCGAGGGCGGCGTAGCCGATGCCGTCGAGGCTGGCGGGATCGGCCCGCCCGGCTTCCAGCAGCAGGTCACGGGCACTTTGTGCCGCCAGGTACCCGAACAAGGGTCCGCGGGCCTGCGCGTAGGCCGCAAGGACGATGCCGTCCCAGGCGACGGGCTCGGCGCGCCCCGGGTAGCGTTCGGCGACGCCCTGGGCCATTTCAGAGAGCGTGGCCAGGGCGCCCGCGCGCTTCTCGGGGGCGATCCGGAACATCACCACGGCCCATTCGTGGCGGATCCGCTCCAGGGAAGTTTCCATGGACGCGTCCGCCCGGGCGCTGGCGATGAGCGACAGCCAAAGAACTCCCAGGCACCCCACGGCGCCCCATGCCCGTCGGCCCCGGCTCATGGGCGGCCGGCGGGCTGCAGCAGTTCCCGCGCCGCGCGATTCTGTCCGCGCAGGGCGCTGTTGACGATGCCGGGAAAGAGCGCGTTCAACTTGCCGAAGAAACGCTCGGGGCCGCCGATGGCGTGCTCGTCCCGGCCGGTCTCGATGGCTTTCACGATGGCCAGGGCCACGGTCTCCGGCGAATCGATGTTCATCCCGGTTTTTTTCGACAACTGGTACACCGCATCGGAATTGAGAGGGGTGCGGGTCGCGCGGGGGGCGACGTAGGTGACGCCCACGCCCGACCCGTCCAGTTCCCGCCGCAGCGCCTCGGAGAAGCCCCGGAGGGCGAACTTGCTGGCGGAATAGGCGGCCCAGTGGGCGAAGGCGATGGATCCGAATGCCGAGCCGACGTTCACGATCCGGCCGCGGCCCTGCTCCAGCATCAGGGGCAACACCGCGCGGGTCAGCAGCAGGGGACCGGTCACGTTGGTGCGGATCAGCCGGTCGATGTCGGCGGGATCCTGGCGTGCGAACTCCTGGAAGCTGGAGACGCCGGCGTTGTTGATCAGGATGTCCACCCCGCCCAGATTCTCGACGGCGAATCCGGCCAGGCGCTCGTGGCCGTGCACTTGGGAAACGTCGAAGTTGAAGGTCAGGGCCCGCCCTCCGGCGGCCCGGGCTTCGCTGGCCGCGGAAGACAGGCGCTCCTGGTTGCGTCCCACCAGGACCATGAAGCTGCCGCGGCGGGCGAGTTCCAGTGCCAGGCTGCGGCCGATCCCGCTCCCGGCGCCGGTGAGGACGACGCGCGCTCCGTTCAGGTTCATGCCGCCTCCCGCAATTCGCCGCCGATGCCGGTCTCCCGGCCAAGGGCGCGGAAGATGTCGCCATAGAGCCGGTAGAAAACCCTGGCGCAGTGAATAACCGCTTCCCGGTCCGCGGCGTCGCCAATGCGGTTCGCCAGGGAAGCGAAGAAGCGGGTGTGCTCGATGTCGAGCGCGCCATGGGATGTCAGGTAGGAGAAGGCGGCGTCGGGCAGCCCAAGGCTTTTCTTGATCGCCTGCGCCGCCTGGCTGGCCACCTGCACGCTGGTGCCTTCCAGCACCAGCACCATGCCGAGAAAACCCACCGGGTTTCCGCGCTGAATGGTGTCATAGGCGTACGCCACCATCAGCTCTGCGCCAATGCCGGGACGCGCGCGGCGCACCCGCTCCGGGTCTCCGCCGCAGGCCCGAATGTCGCTGAGGATCCATTCTTCATGGCCGGTTTCCTCCTTGATGTACTCGGCCATGGCGACCCTCAGCCAGCCCTTGGATTCTGGAAGCCGCGCGCCGCAGGCCATGAGCAGCGGCAGCGTGTGCTTAACGTGATGGTAGGCCTGTCCGAGAAAGGCGAGGTACTGGTCGCGGGTAATGCGGCCGGCAGCGCCTTCGTGGATGAAGGGAATGGCCAGGAGGCCGGCGCGCTCGGTCTCGGTCGTGGCCAGTAATTCGTCATAAAACGCCAACGGTTTCTTCCTCATAGAGTTGGTCAATGTGTCTGCCATAGGCCGCGAGGATGGCGTCGCGGCGAGCCCGCCCGTTCGGGGTCAGCTGCCCGTTGGCGGGCGTGAACGGCCCGTCGCTGCGGAGCCAGGCGCCCACTCGGGCGTAGTCCGGGAGCTGGCTGTTGGCATCCGCGATGGCGGAGGCGACGGCGGAGGGATCGAAGCCGCCCCGGGGAACGATGACCGCGACGCTCCAGGGCCGGCCCTCGCCAAACACTGCCGCCTGGGCTATGGCCGGCTGCAGCGTAAGCTCCCGTTCCACCCACTCCGGCGCGACATTGCGGCCGAACGAGGTGATGAACATGTTTTTCTTGCGTCCCGTCACATAGAGGAACCCGTCCGCGTCGATGCGGCCCAGGTCTCCCGTTGGGCAAAGCGGGGGGGGCGGGCGTTGGTCCACTCCCGCGTATCCCAGCAGCGTGGCGCCGGAAACCAGGATCTCGCCGTCGGGCGCGATGGAGACACGGGCATGGGGCAATGGTCTGCCCACGCTCCCGCGCCGCGTCGCATCCGCCGTGTTGAGCGCGACCACCGAGGCGCATTCCGACAGGCCGTAGCCTTCGAACACCGGGAGCCCGACGCGCGCGGCGCGCTCCAGCAGGCGGATGCCTGCCGGCGCGCCCCCGACCGCCACGAAGCGTAGGCGCTTGGGTGTCGGGAGGCCGGTTTCCAGGGCAGCCACCAAACCCTGGAGCATCTGGGGCGTCAGGATCACGCTGCCGGCCTCGTAGGCCCAGAGCGCCGTCATCAGCATGCCGGCGTCGAAGCACGCGGCTCCCTGCAAGCCAACGCTAGCCAGGGTCGGTATCACGGCGCAGGCACCGGCTAGCAGCGGCGCGTAAATGCCGCCCACGTTTTCCAGCAGCGTCGGCAGAGGAAGGGCAGAAAGATGGCGATCGCCCGGGCGCAGGCGGGCGGCGGTGGCGAGGGATCCGGCGACCCGCTCCATGGCGTCCGCTCCCAGGCACACGCCCTTGGGCGAACCCGTGGTGCCGGAGGTGTAGGTCACC
>DKBC01000093.1 GCA_002451065.1 Betaproteobacteria bacterium UBA6910 | reverse complement strand
CACCTGGTGGCGGGCATCGAGGCGCCCAGCGCGGGCAGCATCGAATTCGACGGGCGGGCCGTGGACCATCTGGATCCCCAGGACCGGGACGTGGCCATGGTGTTCCAGAGCTATGCCCTGTATCCCCACCTCTCGGTGCGGGAGAACCTGGCCTTTCCCCTGAAGAACCGCCGGGTCGCGGCCCGCGACATCGGGCCCCGGGTCGAGGAGGTGGCGCGCAGCCTGGGGCTGGAGGCGCTGCTGGAGCGCAGGCCGGGGCAGCTCTCGGGCGGCCAGCGCCAGCGGGTCGCCCTGGGGCGCGCGTTGGTCCGGCGTCCCGCAGCGTTTCTCATGGACGAGCCGCTGTCGAACCTGGACGCGCGGCTGCGGCTGGAGATGCGGGAGGAGCTGAAGCGGCTGCACGCGCTGCACCGGGTCACCACCCTGTTCGTGACCCACGACCAGGAGGAGGCCATGGTGCTCTCGCACCGCATCGCGGTGCTCAAGGACGGCCGGGTGCAGCAGTGCGGCACGCCCTCCGAGATCTACCACGCCCCCGCCAACCTGTTCGTGGCCAAATTCGTCGGCAGCCCCGAGATGAACATCCTGCCGGGAGAGCGGCTCGCCGGCGAGCCGGCGCTGGCGCGCTTCGCGGCTCGCGCCGGGGCACCGGTGGTGCTCGGCGTGCGTCCCGCCGACGTCCGGGTCGCCGCCACGCCATCCGCGGGCGCCATCGCGGCGGAAGTCTCGGTGGTGGAACCCACCGGGCCCGAGACCTGGGTGGTGGGCGAGTGGCGGGGCACCCGCATCAAGGGCCGGGCGGAGCCGGGCGCGCAACTGGCGCCGGGCGCCACGGCCTGGTTCGGGATGCCGGAAGAGCGGATCTTCGGGTTCGACGCCGAAACCGGCGCGCGGCGGCCGCTGCCGAGACCGTGAATCCGGGAAGCCCGCCGCGGCCTGTCCCGGGTGTCAGCCGGCCTGGGGCTTTTTGCGGCGCCGCCCCGGCACCTGGAGCAGGGGCTGGACCGCGGATTCCTGGGAAAAGCGGATGCAGGCCCCGGTGATGGCGACGGCGCTGAACAGGACCAGCACCCCGATGTCCAGCAGGGGCGAAAAGTCGGCCGCAAACGCGTGCCCCGCGGGAAGCGCCGCGTGCTTGAGCAGGTCCACGCCGTAGGTGAAAGGGTTCACGGTGGCGATCCAGGCCAGCGCAGGGGGCAGGTGGGAAACGGGATAGAGCGCGCCGGAGAAGAAGAACGACGGGAAGATCACCACGTTCATGATCACCGCGTAGTTGTCCAGGGTGCGGGTCACCGCGGCGATGACCATGCCGATGGCGCCGGAGGCGAGCGCCGTGCCCAGGATGCCCAGCGCCAGCAGGGGCCAGGACACGATGGAGCCGAGGAAACCGAGGACACCGAGCAGCGCCAGCAAAATCATGGCCTGGATCACGGCCGAGAGGATCGCCCCCAGCAGCTTGGCGATCACGATCCAGTAGTGGGGGAAGGGCGCGATCACCAGCATGCGCATCACGCCGGATTCCTTGTCATAGACCGTGGAAAGCGCGGCGAGCATGGCGCCGAACAGCATGGTCATGCCGAGGATGCCCGGCACCAGGAACTGGCGGTAGCTGCCGCCGCCCTCGCCTCCGATGAGCGACTCGACGCCGGCGCCGATCACCAGCAGCCAGATCAGGGGCCGGATCATGGACGCCAGGAGCCGGCCCCGCTGGCGGAACAGCTTGAGCACTTCCCGCTGAAGCACGGCCAGGAAAGGACGCGCGGTCACGGCGTGGTCACCTCCGCCGGCTGCGGCAGCCGGTCCCACAGGCCCTTCTCGTTGATCCAGAGGAAGACGTCGCTGAGGTTGGGGCGGCGCCAGCTCAGGCCGGTGATGCGCGGGCCGAGCTCCCGCTGCAGGGAGAGGATCGGCGCCAGGTCGTCGGCTTCGTGCCGGAAGGAAAGGCGCTCCCCGTCGGCGAGGCAGTGGCCGAGGCGCGGGACGAGGAGCTGTTCCAGGGCCGCCGGCTCTTCGCCTTCGACCTCGATGATCCAGTGGCCCAGCTGCCGCGTCAGCGTGCCGGGCTCGCCGCTGCGCACGATGCGCCCCTGGCGCATGAACGCCACCTGGTCGCAATCCGCGGCCTCTTCCAGATAGTGCGTGGTGAGGAACACGGTGATGCGCTCCTCCGCCCGCAGGCGCTCGATGTGGCGCCAGATGCGGCGGCGGTTGGGCACGTCGAGGCCGATGGTGGGCTCGTCGAGAAACAGCACCTCGGGGCGGTGGATGAGCCCGCGCGCGATATCCAGGGCGCGGCGCTGCCCTCCGGAGAGGGCGCCCACCGGGTGGTCGCGCCGCTCCTCCAGCCCGAACAGCCCCAGCAGCTCCCGCCCCCGCGCTTGGACGTCCTTCAGAGACAGGTGATTGAGCAGACCGGCGAAGCGCAGGTTTTCGGCGACCGAGAGGTTGTTGTCCAGGGCCAGCTCCTGGAACACCACCCCGATGCCGCCGCGCACCGCCACCGGGTTGCGGCTCACGTCGTGCCCCGCCACGCTGGCGCTGCCCCGGGTGGGGCGCACCAGGGTCGAGAGCATGTGCACGGTGCTGGTCTTTCCCGAGCCATTGGGGCCCAGGAGTCCGAAGAACTGGCCGCGGGGGATCGCGAGGTCGATGCCGTCCACGGCGACGACGTCGCCGTAGGACTTGGCCAGGCCTCGGGCTTCGATGGCGGGAGTCATGTTGGGTGGCGGCTCGGCCTGGGGATTATGGCAAACAAAGCCCGCTCGCGGCAGCGCCCCAACCCGCTGCCGGACTTCCATTCGCGCCCGCTCAGGGCAGGCCGTGGATGCTGGGCGGCACCAGGTCCCGGGCGCCTTCCGCCAGCTTGCGGGAATTCCCGTCGTTGCGGAACACGATGGGCTGGGCGCGGACCGCGGGGGTCTTGGCTTCCTCGATGGCCCGGTCCACCACCTGGCGGTGGGGCGACAGGGTGCACACCGGATCGGCATTTTCCGCCTCGCCGGTGAGCAGGAAAGCCTGGCAGCGGCAGCCGCCGAAATCCTTGGTCTTCTCCGGACACGAGCGGCAGGGCTCCTTCATCCAGCCGTCGCCGCGGTACTTGTTGAACGCCGGCGATTCGTTCCAGATCCACTCCAGGGGCTGACCGCGCACGTTGGGAAACTCGAGGCCGGGCAGGGTGCGCGCCGAATGGCAGGGCAGCACCGTGCCGTCGGCGGTCACGATCATGAACACCGATCCCCAGCCGTTCATGCAGGCCTTGGGCCTTTCCGCGTAATAGTCGGGCACCACGAAGTAGATCTTCATCCGGTTGCCGACCTTGGCGCGGAAGCGATTGGTGGCCTCCTCGGCCTTCTCGAGCTGCTCCCGGGTGGGCATGAGCTGGGCGCGGTTGATCAGGGCCCAGCCGTAATACTGGGTGTTGGCGAGCTCCACGTAGTCGGCGCCGATGGCCTCCGCCATTTCCAGGATTTCCGCCACGTGCTCGATGTTGTAGCGGTGGATCACCACGTTCAGCACCATGGGGTAGTCGTGGCCCTTGATCATCGCCGCCACCTTCTTTTTCAGCTCGAAGGTGTTGGTGTCGGTGATGAAATTGTTGATCTCCTTGGTGATGTCGTGCATCGAGAGCTGGATGTGGTCCAGCCCGCCGCGCTTGAACTCGGCGATGCGCTTCTCGGTGAGCCCGACGCCCGAGGTGATCAGGTTGCTGTAGTAGCCAAGTTTGCGAGCCTCGGCCACCAGTTCCTCGATGTCGTCCCGCAGCAGGGGCTCGCCGCCGGAAATGCCGAGCTGCAGCGCTCCCATGGCCCGGGCCTGGCGCAGCGCGCTGATCCATTCCTCGGTCCCGAGCTCGTTCTTGGTGTGGCGGACGTAGTCCGTCGGGTTGTAGCAGAACGCGCAATGCAGCGGGCAGCGGTAAGTGACCTCTGCAAGGAGCCACAGGGGTTTGGGATTCGCGTCAGCCATCTTTGCGTTCGATCCAGCCGCGCTCGCGGGCGGCTTCCAGCATGGCGATGACGTCGGCCTCCATGTCGGGGGCGTCGGGAAATGCCTGGCGCAGGTCGCCGAGGATGCCGTCCACGCTCTGCTTGCCGTCCACCCGGCGCAGGATCTCGCCGGCGCTGCCGTTGAGCTTCACCATGCCCTCGGGGTAGAGCAGCACGTAGCAGCCCTGGGCCTCCTCCCACTGCAGGCGCAGCAGCTTGGAGAGCCCGAAGACGTCAGCGCGGGATACGGGAGTAGGTGACGTCATTCTCGATCTTCACGTCGCAGCAGGCGAGCATGATGGAATCGGCGAGGCTCCACAGCACGTCCAGCTTGAATTGCAGGATGTCCAGCGCCCGCTCCTGCATCTCGCGGCTGTGGCCGAAGTGGTCGAGGGTGATCTGCAGCCCCTGCACCACGTCGCGCCGCGCTTCCGTGAGGCGCTTGCGGAAATAGTGAAGCCCCTCCGGCTTGATCCAGGGATATTTTTCCGGCCAGGAGGTGATGCGCTGCTGGTGGATATGGGGCGCGAACAGCTCGGTGAGGGAGGAGCACACCGCCTCCTGCCAGGGCCGTTGGCGGGCGAAGTTGACGTAGGCATCCACCGCGAAGCGCACGCCGGGCACCACCAGGCGGAGCGAGGTGACGTCTTCCCGCGACAGGCCCACGGCCTCGCCGAGCCGGATCCAGGCCTCGATGCCGCCCTCGTCGCCGCCGACGCCGTCGTGGTCCAGGATGCGCTGGATCCAGCCCCGGCGCACGTCCCGGTCGGGGCAGTTGGACATCACCGCCGCGTCCTTGATGGGAATGCTGATCTGGTAGTAGAAGCGGTTGGCGACCCAGCACTGCAGCTGCGCCTGGGTGAGGCGGCCCTCGTACATCATCACGTGGAACGGGTGGTAGATGTGGTAGGACTTGCCCTTCTCGCGCAGCCGTTGCTCGAATTCCTCCTGGGTCCAGGGCAGTTTTTCCGCGGCGCCCATGCTGGTCTCCTATAGCTCCACTTCCATTCCGTCGTAGGCGACCTCGATGCCGTGGGCGGCGAGTTGCGCCCGCTCCGGCGAGTCCTCCACGAGGATGGGATTGGTATTGTTGATGTGAATGAGAATCTTCCTCGGCTTCGACAAACCGTCCATGACGCTGATCATCCCCCCCGGCCCTGACTGGGGCAGGTGGCCGATCTCCCGGGCCCGCTTCTTGGAAATCCCGAGCCGGACCATTTCGTCGTCGGTCCAGAAGGTGCCGTCCACCATCACGCAGTCGGCGTCCTCGAGCAGCGGCTTGAGGTGGGGCTCGATCTCCCCCAGACCCGGCGCGTAGAACACGTTCCGGCCGCTGGCGGTGTCCTCGATGCGCACCCCGATGTTGTCTCCCTCGTGGGGATCCTCCCGGTGGGGCGAGTAGGGAGGCGCCTTGCTGCGCAGCGGCACCGCCGCGAAGCGCAGACCGGGAACCGCGGGAATCGAAAAGCCGGAGCCGGGAGCGGTGGCTATCCGATGCCAGTTCACGCCGCAGAAATGGCCCAGGATGTTGAACAGCGGGTTGCCGGTGGTGAGATCTTCGCGAACCATGTCGGTGCAATAGATCTCGAGGGCCTTTCCCTCCCGGAGCATGAGCAGCCCGGTGGTGTGATCGATCTGGGCGTCGATGAGCACCACGGCGGCGATGCCCGTGTCCCTCAGCGCCCGGGCCGGCTGCAAATCCGGAAAGGCCTTGATCTGGGCGAGAAGGTCCGGGGACGCGTTGAACAACACCCAGTCCTTCCCGTCATTGCTGACGGCGATGGAAGACTGGTTTCGCGGCTGGGCGCGGACGGTGCCCCGGCGGACACCGTCGCAATTAGGGCAGTTACAGTTCCACTGCGGAAATCCCCCGCCCGCCGCGGAACCGAGAACCCGGATCCGCATGATGGAGTGCGGGGATCACGGTAAGCAACCTGAGGCAAAAAGAGCCCGGAA
>DKBC01000219.1 GCA_002451065.1 Betaproteobacteria bacterium UBA6910 | reverse complement strand
GGCGTGTTCGACGACTGCCAGGATGTCGTGAAGGCGGTGTCCAGCGACCTGGCATTCAAGCGCGCGCAGCGCATCGGCGCCGTGAATTCCATCAACTGGGCGCGCGTCGTGGCCCAGATCGTGTATTACTTCAAGGGCTACTTCGCCGCCACGCGGACCGAGGACGAGCAGGTCTCGTTCGCGGTGCCATCGGGAAATTTCGGCAACATCTGCGCCGGCCACATCGCGCGCATGATGGGCCTTCCCATCCACCGCCTGATCCTGGCCACCAACGAGAACGATGTGCTGGACGAGTTTTTCCAGAGCGGGTGTTACCGTCCGCGCGCGGCCTTCGAGACGCGGCACACATCCAGCCCGTCCATGGACATCTCCAAGGCCTCCAACTTCGAACGCTTCGTGTTCGACCTTGCCGGGCGGGATGCGGCGAAGGTGCGGGAGCTGTGGTCCGCGGTGGACCGGGGCGGCGCCTTCGATCTCGAGGGCACGCCGCTGCTCGCGAGGGTAAAGGAGTTCGGCTTCCTGTCGGGATCGAGCAGCCACGCCAACCGACTGGAAACCATCCGGGGTGTCCACGAAAAATACGGGGTCGTGATCGACCCCCACACCGCCGACGGCGTCAAGGTGGGGCTGGAGCACCGTGAACAGCGGATTCCGCTGGTCTGCCTGGAGACCGCGCTTCCCGCCAAGTTTTCCGAGACCATCCGCGAGGCCCTGGGCAGGGAGCCGGAACGTCCGGCCGGCTTCGAAGGCTTGGAGAGCCTGCCCCAGCGCTTCGAGGTGATGGATGCGGACGCGGAGGCGGTGAAAGCCTACATCCGCAAAAACGGGGCGTAGTCCGCGCCCTCAGCCCGCGGGAGGTTGGGCGGGAGGGTTTCCTCGCGGTTCTTTCCCCCACCAGCCGGAAAGGGTGGCGAAAAGCCCGCGGATTCCATTCCACAACTTCGGCAGCAGCCAGATTGCCAAGGCCACGAACAGGGCGAGCGCGACCAGGAACGCCACCGGGTGGGCCACCGCCGCCCACAGGCCGGTCACCACCAGCGCGTCCTCGCCCAGGGACGCGGCCCAGTTGGTGAAAGGCTCCGGCGAGGTGTTGATCAGGGCGCGGCCGCCGGCCTTGGTGAGATGGCTTCCCGCGGCAAGCGTGCCGCCGGTGAGCGCGGCGAGGACCTGAATGGCGGGGCCGAAGTCACTCGCCGCCCCCGCAGCCAGGGCCGCCCCCGCCGGGATCCGCACGAAGGTGTGGATCGCGTCCCAAAGGCTGTCCACGCCCGGCACCTTGTCGGCAAAAAACTCAACGGAGAACATTACTCCGGACGCCACGACGAAGCGGGGATCGGCGAGAATCGCCAGATCCGGAGGAAGCTCCACGTAGCCATAGTGGCCCATGAGCCCGAACAGAAACACCGCGGCATAGAGGTTGATGCCCGCCGCCCAGGCCAGGGCAAGCACGATGGCGATGTCGTGCACGGCTTCGGTCATGGGTTCACTCAAGGCGCATGGAGAGATCCACGGCCCTCACGTCCTTGGTGAGGCCGCCGATGGAGATGCGGTTCACCCCGGTTTCGGCCACTGCGCGCACGTTTTCCAGGGTGATGCCGCCGGAGGCCTCCAGCTCGGCGCGGCCGCCGGCAATGCGCACCGCGTCGCGCAGCAGGTCGAGGCTGAAATTGTCGAGCAGGATCATGGTGGCGCCGGCCGCCAGGGCTTCCTTTAACTGGTCCAGATTCTCCACTTCGACTTGCACCGGCACCTGGGTGCCGGCGATAGCGTGGGCCTCCTCCAGGGCCTCCCGCACCCCGCCTGCGGCGTGGATGTGGTTCTCCTTGATCAGGATGCCGTCGTGCAAGCCCATGCGGTGATTGTAGCCTCCGCCCGCGCGCACCGCGTATTTCTGGGCATGACGCAGGCCGGGAAGGGTTTTGCGCGTGTCCAGGATTTTCGCCCGGGTGCCGCGCACCGCGTCCACGTAGAGGCGAGTCTTGGTAGCCACTGCCGACAGCAGCTGCAGGAAGTTGAGCGCCGGCCGCTCGGCCGAGAGCAGGGCCCGGGCCTCGCCCTCGATATGGCAGATGACTCCGCCGGCGGCGACGGTATCGCCGTCGTGGACTTCCCACCGGATTGCCGCCCGCGGGTCCAGACGGCGGAAGCAGGCCTCGAACCAGGGCGCACCGCAGAGCACGGCAGGCTCCCGGCTAATTACCCGGGCCCGGCCCGGCTGTCCCGCGGGGATGAGGCCAGCCGTGAGATCGCCGCGGCCCAGATCCTCCTCGATGGCCGCGGAGACGTTGCGCTCGATGGCCTCGTGAAAGTCCATGGTCGGGAAGACTCTAAAGCCCCCTCCCTAGCGCCCGACCAGTGCCGCCAGTTCGGCCAGGGAATTGAGTATCGCCTCCGGCGACCTCCCCAACTCATCGGGCACCGCGCCGGTGCGGTTGATCCAGAACACCTGGAAGCCGAAAGCCTTGGCGCCCACCGCGTCCCAGTAGTTGGATGACACGAATCCGATGGCTTCCTTGGGGACGCCGAGCTTCTTCGGCGCCAGTTCATACACGCGGGGACTCGGCTTGTAGATCTTCACCTCGTCCACGCTGATCACATGGGCGAAGGTGTCCTCCAGCCCGTTGTTCTTGACCACCGGATTCAGCATTCCCGGTGAGCCGTTCGAGAGGATCGCGAGGGGCATGCCAGAGAGCCTGCCTAGGGCGCCCTTCGCCTCGGGGTAGGGTGCCAAGCGCAGATAGGCGTTCATCAGCGTGTCGCGCACCTCCGTGTCGCAGGGCTGGCCCAGGGACTTGCAGGCATAACGCAGCGCCATCTCCGTGATGCGCTGGAAATCCTCATACTCGGCCATGAGGCTGCGCAGCCAGGTGTACTCGAGCTGCTTCGCCCGCCACACCAGCGACAGCTTCTCTCCCTTGCCGGGGTAAAGCTGCTCGCAGAGGTCGATCACGGAGTGGACGTCGAACAGGGTGCCGTAGGCGTCGAAGACAAGAGCGCGAATAGGCATGGCGGACTCCGGAACTGATGGGAGGAGGGAGAAATTATACCCGCGGCCCGGCCGGCTGGCCCTGGGCCTCGGCTTCCCTGCGCGCCAGTTCCAGCAGCCCGTAAACCTGGCGTCGGGCCGCTTCCCACACCATGGGATCAAGTTTCTTGAGCCATCGCGCCGGCAGCGCCAGCAGCCCTTCGCGGGCGCCGGCCAGCATGCCGGCCAGGGCGCCGCAGGTATCGGCATCCTCGCCGCGGTTGACGACGCGGATCACGCAGGATTCGAAGGAATCGATGGTGAAGAAGTGGTGCAGCACGGTCTGCACGGTGTCCACCACGTACCCCGAGGCCCGCCCCGGGTAGGGATCGAAACAAAATTCCGGGTGGCGCTCCACCAGGGCGTCGGCCTCGCGCCGGCACGCGGCCAGTTCCTCCCCGCGCACCAGCAGCCGCAGGATCCGACCGAGAGCCAGGGCCGCGGCGTCGGCGAGGGGGTGATGGTGGGTGAGGCGGCACTGGGCGACACACGCCTGCTCAAAGGCCGTGTCATCGGTCAGGTGGAGCAGGGCCACGGGCAGGACGCGCACGGCGGCTCCGTTGCCGGCGCCGGTCCCGCCGGGCGCCATCTCGAGCGCTCCCGTGCTCATGAAGTTCTGGATTCCGCGGCGCACCGCGTTTCCCACGTCCACGGGCCGCCCACGGAGCCAGGCTGCGAACGCGTCCGCCGCCGCCTGCCGGTCGAATCCGCCTCGGGCAAGGATCGCGTTGCCCAGGGCGAGGCACATCTGGGTGTCATCCGTGACCTGGCCCGGTTTCAGCTTGAGCCAGCCGCCGCCGACCATGTCCCGGTGCTCGCCATGACGCGCCGCGATTTCCTCCCGCGTCATGAACTCCACCGTGGCGCCCAAGGCGTCGCCCATGGCGAATCCGACATAGGCGGCGAGGGCCCGCTCGTGAGTGCCGTGCCAGTTCATGGATGTTCGGAGCGATGTCCCGGGATCGGACCGGGGAAAGTTCCAGACAGGGATAGTCTAACGTGGCCACGCAAATGGCGCGTGACAACGGGATAACGGGCGAGGCACTGGTGTGCGCTTGAAATCCCTTTCCGGGTCCCCATTTACATGGTGAGTTTCCGTTGCGGGACAAAGAGATGCGTTTCGACAAGTTCACCACCAAGCTGCAGCAGGCGTTGGCCGATGCCCAGAGCATCGCGGTCGGGCACGACAACCCCTACATCGAGCCCCAGCACCTGCTGCTGGCCCTGCTCGAGCAGGAGGACGGGGGGGCCGCGCCCATCCTGCAGCAGGCCGGCGTCAACGTTTCCCCCCTGCGCGACGAGCTGCGGAAAAGCGTGGCCCGCCTGCCCAAGGTGGAAGGAACCGGCGGGGAAGTCAGTGTGTCCCGGGAGCTCGGGAATCTGCTGAACCTGACCGACAAGGAAGCCCAGAAGCGAGGAGACCAGTTCATCGCGTCGGAGCTGTTCCTGCTGGCGGCGGCGGACGACAAGGGCGAGACCGGGCGGCTGCTGAAGCAGGCGGGCGCCAGCCGCAAGAGCCTGGAAGCGGCCATCAACGCCGTGCGCGGCGGGGAAAACGTCCAGTCCCAGGAAGCCGAGGGTCAGCGGGGAGCGCTGGCGAAATACACGCTGGACCTCACCGAGAGGGCGCGCGCCAGCAAGCTCGATCCGGTCATCGGCC
>DKBC01000185.1 GCA_002451065.1 Betaproteobacteria bacterium UBA6910 | reverse complement strand
TTGGATTCCTCGGCGGTGGAGAAGCCCGCGTACTGGCGGATGGTCCAGGGCCGCACCGCGTACATCGTGGGCTGGGGTCCGCGCACGAAAGGCTCAAAGCCGGGGAGGGTGTCGGCGTAGGGCAGACCCCTGAGATCCGCGGCGGTGTAGACCGGCTTGACCACGATTCCCTCCGGGGTCACCCAGTTCAGGGCATTGACCTCGCCGCCGACGGACTTGCCCGCGGCCTTTCGCCAGGCGTCGAGGTCGGCGGGGGGCGGGGCGGGGGGTGGGGACTTGGTCATGGCGTATCACCTCCGGTTTTTTGCCGCGGGTGCTGTCACGGCGACGATTGGGCGCGAACGCGAATCGGGCCAATGGGAATGTGGAATGTATCAAGTAACCCGCAGTGCGTCATGGCACTGTGCAGAACTTCGCCGTTGGCGCGATTGACTTTTGTGAGGACTAATAATACTGTATTTATAATTATGAATGCAATATTTTTTTGCTTATCCCTGGCGATGCTCCCGTGACCGCCGAAACAATCGCCCGATCAGCCCTTTACCAGGAGGTGGCGCAACGGCTGCGGGAGCGCATATTTGCCCATGAATTGCTTCCCGGGGCATGGGTAGACGAGCAGGCATTGGCGGAGTCCTTCGGCATCAGCCGGACGCCCATGCGGGAGGCATTGAAAGTCCTGGCCGCGGAAGGCCTGGTGACTCTCAAGCCCCGGCGTGGCTGCTATGTCTCCCAGGTCACGGAGCGCGATCTGGACGACATCTTCCCGGTGCTGGCGCTGCTGGAGGGCCGTTGCGCATTTGAGGCGGTGCGCAAGGCGGGGGCCGCGGACCTGCGACGGCTGGATGGGATTCACGACCGGCTCGAGAGGTGGGCCGCGGCCGGGGACGTGGAGCGGTTCTTTGACGCGAACCAGGTCTTCCATCAAGCGCTGCAGGAACTCGCCGGCAACCGCTGGCTCAGCCAGGCCATCGGCGACCTGCGCAAGGTGCTGAAGCTGGTGCGCCGGCATTCCCTACGGGTGGAAGGCCGCCTGGCGGAATCCCTGGCGGAGCACCGGGCCGTCATGGAGGCCATCCGGGCGCGGGATCCGGCCGCTGCGGAGCGGGCAATGGAGAACCATCTCATGAGCGGGCGGGCCGCGCTCGCCGCCCGGGAGCAGCCGGGCCCCATGGCCCGGGCGGCGGGTTAGGGCGGCGCATGGCGGGCGACATTCTCGTCTCCAGGAGGGACGCGGTCGCCACCGTCACTCTTTCGAACCCCGGAAAACTCAATGCCGTGGACGCCGCCATGTGGCGGCGCCTGGGCGCGGTCATGGACGAGTGCTCCTCCGAGGACGGGTTGCGCTGCGTCCTGCTGCGCGGGGAGGGAAACCAGGCATTTGCCGCTGGCGGAGACATCGAGGAGTTTTCCCGCCTGCGGGACACCTACGAACGCGCCCGGATCTACCATGATGAGTGGGTGGGCCGGGCCCTAACCGCGATTCGCGACTGCCGCCACCCCACGCTGGCGATGATCTACGGCGCCTGCATCGGCGGCGGGCTGGAAATTGCGGCCCAGTGCGATCTGCGGCTGTGCGCCGACACCGCCCGCTTCGGCGTGCCCATCGGCAAGCTCGGGTTCCCCATGTATCACGCGGAACTGGCCGGGCTCATGGAGTTGGCCGGGCCGGGGGTCGCGATGGAGTTGCTCCTGGAGGGGCGCATCCTCGGCGCCCGGGAGGCCCTGGCAAAGGGCCTCGTGACCCGGGTCGTGGAAGACGCCCGGCTCGAGGATAAGGCGCACGCCAGCGCGCGGCGCATCGCGGACGGCGCACCCCTGGCCGCGCGGGCCCACAAGAGGCTGGTTCGTCGCCTGGCCTATTCCGCGCGTCCCCTGGAGGAGAGCGAGGTGCGCGAGAATCTGGCGTTCCTGGATTCCGAGGATTACCGGGAGGGGTTGCAGGCTTTTCTTGAGAAAAGGCCGCCCCGTTTTACCGGGCGCTAGATCGCGGCTTCAAAGCGCGGAGAGGATCGCGTAGAATCGCGGCTTCGTTTGAAGTGGCATTTTGAGAGAGGGCAGACGCAATGGGCAGAGGCGACAAGCGCACGCGCAAGGGCAAACAGTTCCGCGGTTCCTACGGCAAGACCCGCTCACACAACCCCGCCAAAAAGAAGCCGCAGCCCAACGTGCCTCAGCCAGCGCCCGCCCCCAAGGCTGGACGTGGGAGGTAATGTCTCGGGCGCCAACGGCGCCCGAACTGTTTGTGGCCGCCACGGGTCCTTCCCGCATCGGGCCAGATCGTTGTATCCGGGCACTTTTCCCCTTCGCCACGGTCTCAGTTCCAGGAGTTCTGTTCATGGCCTGTGACGGCCGTTTTCTTTATGACTTTCGATAATCTCGGACTTTCCCCCGAACTGCTGCGCGCGGTAGCCGATGAAGGTTACACGGAGCCCACGCCGGTGCAGGCCCAGGCAGTTCCCCTGGTGCTTGCCGGGCGGGACGTGATGGCCCAGGCGCAGACCGGGACGGGAAAGACGGCGGCTTTCACGCTGCCCATTCTGCAGCGGCTACAGCCCTTGGCGAGCACCAGCCCCTCACCGGCGCGCCACCCGCTGCGCGCCCTGGTTCTCGTCCCGACCCGCGAGTTGGCGGTGCAGGTGTACGACAGCGCCAGGATCTACGGCAGACACCTCCCCCTGCGCAGCGCGGTGGTCTACGGCGGCGTGGACATGGATGCCCAGATCAAGGAGCTCCACGCCGGTGTTGAATTCCTGGTGGCAACGCCGGGACGGCTCCTGGATCACGCCCAGAACAAGACCGTGAATCTTTCCCGGGTCGAGATCCTGGTTCTGGACGAGGCGGACCGCATGCTCGACATGGGATTCATGCCGGACATCAAGCGCATTCTGGGGCTGTTGCCGCCGCTGCGCCAGAACCTGCTGTTCTCGGCCACGTTCTCGGATGAGATCAAGCGCCTTGCCGACCAGATCCTGCGGCAGCCGGCCAGGGTGGAAGTCGCGCGCAAGAACGCTCCCGCGGAACACATCAACCACGTGGTTTATCGCGTGCCGCGGGATCGGAAGCGTGCGGCGCTGGTGCGCATGCTTCGGGCCAAGGACCTGAGGCAGGTCCTGGTTTTCGTGTCGACCAAGCAGGGCGCGGGACGGCTGGCGCGGGAACTGGTGCGCGACGGGATCGAGGCCACCGCCATCCACGGCGACAAGACCCAGCCGGAGCGCGAGAAAGCGCTCAATGAGTTCAAGGAGAACAGGGTTCGGGTCCTGGTGGCGACCGATGTGGCGGC
>DKBC01000124.1 GCA_002451065.1 Betaproteobacteria bacterium UBA6910 | reverse complement strand
GCAACGGCGACCGACTACCGGGTCGAAATCGATGCACCTCCCCCGTTCCGCACCCTGCTGCAGGACAATCTGGACCTCTCGCGCCTGAGCGCAAATCCGGAACTCACCGAGGGGCAGTTCCAGCGGCTTTTCGCCACCAGCGAGTCCCAGGCCCGGGACCTGCTGGCGACCGAGGGCTACTTCTCCCCGGAAATCACGACCGAACTGTCCCAGGAGAACGGCGCCTGGAGCGCTCGCATCTATGTGGTTCCGGGCAAGGCGGTCCAGGTGGAGTCCGTCGACATCCAGTTCAGCGGCGGGATCGCAAAGGACGAATTCGATTTTCCGGCCCGCCGGGAAGCGGTGCGCCAGCGCTGGTCCCTGAGACCGGGACAGCGCTTCCGTCAGGCCGACTGGACGGCGGCCAAGGACGCCGCCTTGGCCTACGTTCTGGAGGAGTGGTTCCCGGCGGCGCGCATCGAACGCAGCGAGGCCCGCGTAGACCCGGCGGCCGGCACCGTGAAGCTCCACGTGGACATCGCCAGCGGCCCGCCCTTCACCATGGGGGCCCTGGAAGTCAACGGCCTCAACCGTTACCCGGAAGCTGCAATCACCAATCTGTACGACATCGCCCCCGGTACACCCTACAGCCTGAAGCGGTTGACCACGCTGCAGAACGAGCTCCTCGGTACCGGTTTTTTCTCCTCGGTCCTGGTGACAGCGGACACCGACCCGTCGCGACCGGATAACGTCCCGATACGCGCCAGCGTGGTGGAGCACCCGACAAAGAAAGTCCGCCTCGGCCTCGGCTACTCCACGGATATCGGCGTTTCGGGTGAGGTCACCTACGAGCACAAGGACATCCTGGACCGCGGCTGGCGCTTCCTCTCGGGCGCGATCCTGGCCCAGCGCGAACAGGATCTCGCCGCCGGTCTGGTCTTCCCCGAGTGGAGGAACGGTTACCGGCCCGCCACCGGACTCCTGTTTAAGCACACCGATATCCAGGGCGAAATCACCTCCTCGGTGGGAGTGGGGGTGGAACTGGCGAAGACCCAGGAGGAGCACGACTCGATCTTCACCGCCGACTTCATCTACGAGAGGAAGGAAATCGAATCCGTCTCCTCCACCGACCGGCTGAAGTCCCTGGTCTTGAACTATTCCTGGGTCCAGCGTCGCGTGGATTCCTTGACCAGCCCCCGCAAGGGCTATTTGCTGAACCTGCAGGCCGGCGGCGCGCTCCAGGGTCTGCTCGCCGATCAGGGTTTCGCCCGGGCCTATGGCCGCTTCGCGCTCTATTGGCCTGTGGGCGAGCGGGACAAGATTCAGCTCAGGGCCGAGGCCGGCGCCATCAGCGCCGACGGCACCGCCGGAATCCCCTCGAAATACCTGTTCCGGACCGGCGGCAGCCAATCGGTCCGGGGTTATGATTTCGAAAGCCTGGGTCCCCAGGTGGCGGGCGCGACGGTGGGCGGCAAGTATCTGGCCGTGGCCAGCGTGGAGTATCTGCACATGTTCACCCAGGAATGGGGCGGGGTGGCGTTCGTCGACGCGGGCAATGCCACCGACAAATGGGACAGCTTCAGCGCCGCCGTGGGTTACGGCATCGGCGTGCGCTGGGCCAGCCCGGTGGGACCGGTCGGGCTCGACGTCGCCTACGGGAAGGACGACGAGCAATACCGCATCCATTTCGCGATCGGGTTCAAGTTCTGACGAGCGAGCCCGTGCCGAGACGGAAACTCCGCTACTGGGCCCTGTTCCTCCTGCTCCTGCTGGCGGGGCTGGCAGCCCTGGCCCTGTTTGCTCGCAGCGAGACGGCGCTGCGGTGGGCGGCGGGTCAGGCGGCGGCCTGGAGTGACGGGCGGATTCTGCTGAAGGATGTTTCCGGATCAGTTCTGGGGCCGTTGCGCGCCGGGCAAGTGATCTATCGAGACCAGACCACCGAAGTCGTCATCGAAGCCCTGGAGCTGAACTGGAATCCCCTGGCCCTGCTCGGGAGGCAGGCGCGCATCACCCGCCTTGCCGCCGCCAGCGCCACGGTCACCAACAAGCCCACTCAAGGGCCCACCCGGCTGCCGGACGACCTCAGTCTGCCCTACCCCATCACCGTGCTGCGCGTGGAATTGCCGCGCCTCGCGTTCAGGGGAGATGACTACGAGACGGTGCTGGAGAAGATCGCCGGGCGCATCGACGCACAGCCGGGCCAGTACCGGTTCCAGCTGGATTCCCTGGGCTACCAGGAAAACACCCTCGCCGGCGAGGCGACCCTCGCCTCGCTGAGGCCTTTCTCCGTCGATGGATCGCTTACTCTCTCGACCGCACTCGATCAGCACAAGCTAGTGCTGCCGCTGCACCTCGCCGGCACGCTCGAGAATCTTCGGATCGAAGGGCTGCTGGACGCGGACTGGGGCAAGGGCAGCGGCTTCGTCCTGCTGGCACCATTCGCCGATGACGTTGTGCGTGAACTGGGGGCGGACCTGCGCGACATCGATCCCGCGCGGCTCAGGAAGGAAGCTCCGGAAGCGGATCTGACTCTGACGTTCTCGGCCCGGGAGACCCAGGGCCGCCTGGCGGGATCCCTGCGAGTCGAGAACCGGCGGCCGGGCACCCTGGACGGCAATCTGCTTCCGGTCGAAACGCTCGATTCCCAGCTGGTGCTGACGGGAGACGGTGTTCGCCTCGACGGGCTCGACATCAGCCTTGGCGAAGGCGACAAGTTCTCGGGCGACGGAACCATCGGCGTGGATTCCCTGCGCCTGCGCCTTGAAACCCGCGGGGTGAACCTCAATGCATTGCACCGGTCCCTGAAACCTCTGCGCCCGGCGGGCACCATCTCGGTGACAGCGACCGCGGACCAGCAGGACTTCATCGCGCGGCTCGAGTCCGGAATCTATCGTCTGGCGCTGGACGCGCTGCTCAAGGATCAGAATCTTACCCTCCGCGACGCATCCCTCCGGGCGCGGGGTAGCACGCTCGTGTTCAACGGCGAGTTGCGGCTGGATGGAGCCCGCCCTTTCTCGGCCACCGGGGTGCTGCAGAATTTCGACCCCTCCCTGTGGGGAGACTTTCCGGGAGCTCGGCTCACGGCTCGGCTCGCGGCCGACGGGAAGCTGTCGCCGGCCACGGAGGGAACGCTGCGTTACCAGCTCGGAAAGAGCAGTTATCGCAACGAGCCGATCGAGGGTGAGGGTACCCTGAGCTACGGACCGCAGGAGGAAGTGGCCGGTGAAGGATATGTCGCCCTGGGCGGAAACCGGGTTGGCTATCAGGGAAGCCTGGGCACACCCAGTGCCCGCCTCGAGTGGACTCTCGATGCGCCACGTCTTGCGGCGCTGGGCAAGGAATTCTCGGGGAAACTCTCCGGCAGCGGCTGGATTGCGGGCGGCTTCCGCAACCCGTCGCTGAACTTTGCCCTCAGCGGCAGCGGGGTGCAAGCCAGCGGAACAGCGTTCGAAAGCCTCGTGGCCAGCGGCACCCTGGGGATCCGCCCGGGCGACGAGCTTCGCCTCGCGGTCGAGGCGCGCGGGCTCAAGGCGGGTGAGATCGCCATGGACACGGTCAGCGCCGATGTTTCCGGCACCCGCCAGCGGCACGCTCTCACGCTCGCCGCCTCCGGACCCCAGGCCGAGCTCACTGTCGCCGCCGAAGGCGGCCTGGACGCGGAGTTGCGCTGGTCGGGCACGCTGCAGCGGCTCGAGTCCCAGAAGCCCCAGCCCCTGCGGCTCCTCGCTCCCGCGTCGGTGACACTGGCCATGGACAAGATCGAATCCGGCGCGGTGGAGATCGCCTGGGGTTCGGGGAGGCTGGAACTTGATTCACTGGCGTGGCGCCCCGGCATGCTGCGGACCCGCGGCCGAGCCTCCGCCCTCCCCTTGACGCTGTTGATTCCTCGCCCGGGACCTGCCGGCTGGCAGTCTTCCCTCATGCTGGGCGGCGACTGGGACCTGGACATGAAAGACCGGCTGAAAGGCCGGGTCCGCCTCTGGCGCGAGAGCGGTGATATTTCCCTGGGCAGCCTCAAACCGGTTCCCCTGGGCCTCACACGACTCACAGCGCAGTTGGACGCGCGGGACTCCACCATCGAGGCCACCGCCGCCGGCGAGGGGTCCGGCCTCGGCAGCATGAAGGGCAAATTTGAAACCCGCATGGAGCGCGTCGAGGGCATCTGGCGGCTGGCGCGCACTGCCCCGCTTTCCGGGGAACTGCAGGCCTCCATGCCTTCGATTGCCTGGCTCGGCCCGCTGGTGGATCCGACCCTGGGGCTTGCGGGGGCCGTTGAACTCACGGCAACCGCGTCCGGCACCATTGCGAGCCCGCGTCTGCAGGGTTCGGTCTCCGGAAAGCAGCTCGAGGCCCATGTGGACGCCTCAGGCTTGCACCTCAGCGAGGGCACCCTGGCCGCGGATTTCACCGACGACCGCCTGCTGCTGCGCCAGCTCACCCTGCGCGGCGGCCAAGGCACGGTCACGGCATCCGGGTTCATGAGCTTCGCCGCGGACAACCGGCGTGGCGAGCTGGATTTCAAGCTGGAGCGGCTGGCCCTGGTGAAAATGCCGACCCAGCTGCTGGAAGTAAGCGGCGACGGCAGGATGCTCCTGGAAGGGCGCATCGCCACCCTCACCGGCTCCATCCGGGCGGACCGGGGACTGATTGAAGTTCGCGAGTGGGACCGGCCGCGCCTTTCTGACGACGTCGTGATCGTGGGACGGGAAGTCATCTCGCCCACGGCCGGGCCTTCGCGCCTGCGCCTCGCACTGGACTTGGATCTCGGCGACGACTTTCGGGTCAAGGGCGCGGGCCTCGATGCGCGCCTCCAGGGGGCCATCCAGGTGCGCTCGGACGAGGGCGAAATGAAAGCCAAGGGTGTGGTGCGGGTGGCGGAGGGCTACTACTCCGCCTACGGGCAGCAGCTCAGGATCGAGCGCGGCGCCCTGCTCTTCGATGGCCCCCTGTCCAACCCGGTGCTCGATATCCTGGCCATGCGCAAAAACCAGGCAGTCGAGGCTGGTGTCGCCATCACCGGAACCGCGCTCTCGCCGCGCACCAAGCTGGTGTCCAATCCGCCGGTTCCCGACCAGGAGAAACTCTCCTGGCTGGTGCTGGGCCAGGGCACCGGAGCCCGGGACGACTCCGTGTTCAGCCTTCCGGGGAACAAAGTGGAGCAGGACGACTCCGTGAGCATCGGAACCCAGCTCACCTCATCGCTTTATGTCGGCATCGGCCGCAGCCTGACCAGCACCAGCACCGTACTCAAGCTGACCTACGTGCTTTCCGACCGCTGGTCGGTTCAAACCCGCTCCGGCAGCACGACCGGCGCCACGGTGATCTATACCATCTCCTTCGATTGAACCGGTCGCCGCCAGAACAAAAAAGGGCGGCCGCGCCGCCCCTTTTCTTCCCTCCCCCAAACATTCAGAGGGCCTTGACGATGTCCTCCACCACCTTCTTCGCGTCGCCGAACACCATCA
>DKBC01000109.1:255-7677 GCA_002451065.1 Betaproteobacteria bacterium UBA6910 | reverse complement strand
AGGGTCTGGTACTGGAGGCCGTCGGCGAGGCCCTCCACCAGCTTGCAGATGGCCTCGGGCTGGTCTCCCGCCGGAGAAAATGGCTGCGCGAGCTTGAAGTGGCTATTGGGGAATGTGATGGTCACCGGGAAGATGGGGCGCTGAGCTTTCGGGTAGAATGCGTCGGGAGCCGCGCGAAACTTGGAGATTTTAGCACCTTCGCAAGTTGCGCCGTCCCCCCGCATACATCCGGAGACACATCCCACGTCCATGACTGCGTCCCTGTTTGGCAATCTTGAAATGGCGCCCCGCGATCCGATCCTGGGCGTGACCGAGACCTTCAATGCCGATACCAACTCGAGCAAGGTCAACCTCGGGGTCGGCGTGTATTACGACGACAGCGGCAAGGTGCCGGTCCTGGACTGCGTGCGCCGGGCCGAGCAGACAATCGCCGAGAGCCCGCAACCCCGCAGCTACCAGCCCATTGACGGCATGCCCGCCTATAACCGGGCGGTGCAGGAATTGGTCTTCGGCAAGGCCAGCCCGGTAGTCGGTGCCGGCCGCGTGGTGACCGCCCAGGCCCTGGGGGGCACGGGGGCGCTCAAGATCGGCGCGGATTTCCTGCGACGCGTCGATCCCCGGGCCCAGGTCTGGATCAGCGACCCCAGCTGGGAGAACCACCGCGCGCTGTTCGAGAACGCCGGCTTCAAGGTTAACGCGTATCCCTATTACGACCCGGCAACCCACGGGGTCAACTTCGACGCCATGATTGGGACGCTGAAAGCCCTGCCGGCGGGCTCCATCGTGGTACTACACGCCTGTTGCCACAATCCCACCGGGGTGGACCTTGCTCCCGACCAGTGGTCCCGTGTCATCCAGGTAGTGAACGAGAAGGGCCTGGTACCTTTCCTCGACATGGCCTACCAGGGTTTCGCCGAAGGCCTGGAGGCGGACGCCGCCGCGGTGCGCCGCTTCGCGGAGGCCTGCCCCGCCGTGTTCCTCTCCAGCTCGTTCTCCAAGTCCATGTCCCTCTATGGCGAGCGGGTGGGTGCCCTCAGCATTGTGAGCGGCAGCGCTGACGAAGCCGCCCGGGTGCTGAGCCAGCTCAAGCGGGTGATCCGCACCAACTATTCCAATCCCCCCACCCACGGCGGGCGCGCCGTGGCCACCGTGCTTACCACTCCCGAGCTGCGCCAGATCTGGGAACAGGAACTCGCCCAGATGCGGGAGCGGATCAAGGTCATGCGCCGCGAGCTGGTGGACAAGATCCGTGCCCAGCGGGCCGATTTTGATTTCGCCTTTGTGGTGGAGCAGCGCGGCATGTTCTCCTACTCGGGGCTCAGCAAGCCCCAGGTGGACCGGTTGCGGCAGGAGTTCGCCATTTACGCCGTGGACAGCGGCCGTATCTGCGTGGCGGCTCTGAACTCAAAGAACATCGACCACGTGGCGAAAGCGGTGGCCAGGGTGCTGGTGCCCTGACCTAGCGCGGCGCCCGCACCACGGTCACGCTGCAAGGCGCCTCGGCGACCACCCGCGCCGAGACGCTGCCCAGGAAGCGCCGCATGGTGGAGCTGGCCCGGGCGCCCATGACGATCTGGTCGGCGTGATGCCTGGTGGCAAATTCCACCAGAGTCTGCGCGGGATCGGTGGCCTCTATGACGTGAAAGCGCACCGCTTCCTGGGGCAAGTCCAGGGGGTTTGCCCAGTGGCGGATTTCGACCAGGCGCCGGGTAAACTCGCTGCGTCCCAGTTCCTCCCCGCCCTCCTCTCCGCCCACGGCCGCGGGCTCGAGCACGGTGACGCACAGGATCCGGTAATCCGCGTCGGTCGCTGCCAGCCGCGCCACCGCTTGGCGCATCGCCTCGGCGAGGTCCTCGCTCATATTTTCCGGATCCAGAGCCACCAGTACGTGATTCGCCGTCGCCAGTTGCGCCGAGGGATGGCTGGGCACCCCGGGTTTGCCGCGCCAGCTTCGGTACCAGCGCCGCGCCCGCTGGCCGATGCCGGAGCGCTTGAGCCGGGAGCTTCTCTCGGTGAGGGGAACCGTGGCGGGATGCGTCAGATCATGGGCCACCTGGGCCGCCGTCGCGTAGCGCCGCCCCGGCTCCGTTTCCAGGCAATGGAGGATGATTTCCTGCAGCCAGGGCGGAACGTCGGGATTGAGCGCCCGGGGAGGCACCGGGTCGTTGTAAAGGCGCTTGCGGAAGCCCCGCCGGCGGGTGGGGGATCCGAACGGAAGTTTTCCGGTCGCGAGCTGGTAGAGAATCACGCCGAGCGAGAAGATGTCGCTGCGCGGGTCGCCGCGGATCCCGAGCAATTGCTCCGGGGCGATGTAGGCGCCGGAGCCAGCGGGAGTGTGAAACTCCTCCTCCACCAGGTCCGGGAGCCGGCTGTGCCGAGCCAGCCCAAAGTCGATGAAGACCGCTTCTCCGCTTTCCCGGAACAGGATGTTCGCCGGCTTGACGTCCAGATGAACCACGTCCTGCCGATGCAGGTCGTGGAGGGCATCCGCAACCCGCGCGCCGAATCGCGCCACTTCGGCGGGCGCCAGCGGCGCGCGCCTCGCTTGGTCAGCGAGGGACGGGCCCGCGACAAATTCCATGACCAGGTAGGGGCGCACCGCCTGGTCCCCCCGGCCGTAGACCCGGGGCACGTGCTCCCCCGCCAGCATGGGCAGCACCATCTGCTCCACCTCGAAGCCCACGTAAAACCCGGGATGGCTCCCGAAATCCAGCTTCGGAACTTTCATCACAGCCCGGTCCCGAAGGTCGGGTCGCGTCACCCGGAACAACCGGGCCATGCCCCCTTCATGGAGCTTCTCCACCACGCGAAAGCCGTCGATGTCCTCGCCGGGCCGGGGATCCGGGAACTCGCGCATCAGCTCGCCGTCTCCAACCGTTTCGCGAAGCGCTCGGGAATGCCCGCCGCGATAATCTTCCGCACCGCCTCGCTGTAGTCGTAGATCACGCGGAAGAACGTGATGGTGTTGCGCTCGGAATCCAGCATGGCATAGGCGGCAGCCTGGTTGCCGTCCCGGGGCTGGCCGACGGAGCCTACCAGGGCGAGCCAGCGCCGGCGGGGGGAGATCGGGATTGGAACCCCGGCAGTGGGATGAAACGCCCGGGGACGTCCCACCTGCTGCGTATAGTAGAGAAGCTGGTGATGCACATGGCCCACGAATGTCACCGGTGCCCGGGAAGCGCCGATGCAGCGCGCGGCCTGGGTTCCATCGGTCACATAGGTCCATTTGCCCGGGTCATTCGCGCTGGCGTGGACGAAAGCGATCTCGCCGTCCCGGGCCGTGAGGGGCAGGCTCCGCAGAAAGCCGTAGTGCCGTTCCTGGAGCTGGCGGCGGGTCCAGTAAATCGCGTCGCGGGCCTCGAAACTCATATCATCGCACCACCCGGTAAGCGCAGCCCGATCGTGGTTGCCGAGCACCGCGACGCCTTTCTCCCCCACCAGGCCCTGGATCAGGTCCAGGCAGGCCACGGGATCGGCGCCATAGCCCACCAGGTCGCCCAGGAAGGCATAACGTTGGGTACCTTCGCCCCGCGCATGATCAACGCACGCCCGCAATGCTTCCAGATTGCTGTGGATGTCCGACAAAACCGCAAGCCGCATGCCTTCCACCCGTCACTCAGACACCCGCATGATCCACCAGGAATACGCTCAGCACCAACAGGAATACCAGGAATTCCAGAGCCGTGGTCCAGATCAGCAGCCGGGCGATGCGCCGCTCCCTGGGTTTCATGCGCAGCCAGTAACCCGTCATGTACCAACGGTAAAGGGGCCAGCGGCTCCAACGTTGGATGCCCAACAGGTAGCGCCGGATGGCGGCGCCCCAAGGCACCAGGCTGCGGTCAACCTCCTGGAGCCGCCGTTCCCGGCCCGCTCCATCGGGCGTATCGTACGCGTCGCGCAGGGTCAGGACCGACGTGCCGCCGGCGGCCTGCTCCACGCGCACCTCGGTGGAGCGCTTGATGCCCGCGCTGTATTCGACCCGGTACCCGGGCAGTGTTTCGTTGGGCACCACCGCGAGTTCGAGATCGCTGGCGATGCCATTCATCTCATTGACCCATCGGGCCCGGTAACGCTCTCGGATTTGGCGCCCCGGGACGGTCTCCCAGGACTGGATCTCGAGATAAGGATTCAGGCGAAAAAGGCGTTGGACGTCGCCGACGAAGGCCAAGGCAGCGTCCGGGGCGACCGGCAGCTCAACCACAACCCAGGCCGCGTCCTCCCCGGGAGCGGCAGCCGCGGCGGGGCGCGACTCGCCGGCAGCCGCGTCCGGCATCAGCCGCGACTGGCGATGATCACCGGGGTGCGGACCGAGCGCACCAAGGCGGCGAAATCCACGCCCGAGCGAAACCCGGGCACTCCCTTGGGGCGCGGCGGCCCGATGACAACGGCCGAGACGGAGTGGGCCGCAGCCGCCTCGAGCAGACACTGGGTGGGATCCCCAAAGCGCACCAGGGAACTGTATTCCAGCCCCCTGGCCCTGCAGCGCGCCCCCAAAGCCGCGACCTGCTCCGCCGCGTCCTTCTCGAGCATTCCCTCCACGTAACGTGCAAACACGTCCCGGGTGCTGGCATTGTTGAGCCAGTCGTCCCCCTGCATTCCGGCCCAGAAATCCGGGACCACCAGCAGATGCAAAACCCGGCTGTGTCCGGGAGCCGCGAGTTGAAAGGCGAGGTCCTCGGCGCGACCCGCTCCCTCGGTTCCATGGTGTCCGAGCAGCAATGTTTCGGGGATGAATGCCATGCGCAACACGGGCGCGGCCGGCCGTGCCCGCCGCGCCCGCGGAGGCCCCTTTAGATCAGGAGCACGATGCCGATGGCGATGGCCAGGGCGGCGACCAGCGCCCCCAGGTCCTCCCGCCGGTCACTCACAAAAATGGACAGGCTGGTGCCGCGGTCGAATTGCTTCTCTTCCATGATCTGTCTCCCTTACACGAATTCGCGCACAAACAGCAGCACGACGATCAGCGATCCCACGGCCTTGATGGTGCCGACCATCGAGCCGATGATCAGCGGCTTGCCACCGGCCTGCTTGAGGGACTTGGCGGTGATCTGCATGCCGAGGCCGATCAAACCGAAGGCGAACAGCCATGCGATCCAGTCCCGGAACGCGGTGATGCGCTTCGAGGTGTGCCACGCCGCCTTGTGGGCTGACTCGAGGGCCTTCTTGGCGGACTCGTCTAGGTCGGGGATCTTGGCCACGCTGCGCAGGATGCCGTCCTGTTCGCGGGTCGTTTCCTTCTTGTCCGCGATGAGCGCCTTGAGCGCCTCGGTCTCCTTCTCATTGCGCATTTTCGGCAGCGCCGCCTGCAGCGCCTCCAGGTCCTTGGACTTGAGCAGCTTGTCCTCCTTGATCTCCGTGCTGCTGAAGTACTTGCCCTGGTAATGGCCCGGGGGCGCGAAAACACCCATGGTGCTGAGGATGAACATGAAGATAAATCCCAGCACGAAGATCGGGAACTTGCTGATCACCACCTGCTTGAGGTCCACCTGCTGGGCGCCCTCCTCCCGCTTCACGTACCAGGCTGCGAGCCAAAGCACGATGATGGGCAGGAACAGGACCCGGGTGATATTGAAGATCTCGGCCACCTTGAGGGTCTCGATACCCCGCGGATCGAAAGCCAGGGCAGCGCCCGCCACCTGGGCGGAGTTGAGGATGCCCGTGCCGGCCCAGGCGCCGAACTGGACCGGCCCCATGCCGAGCAGCTTGCCGATGGTGGGGAAGATGAACATGCACATCACTCCCCAGATCAGGATGGTCCCGATGGTGTAGGCGATGTCCACGGCCTTGGCCTGTACCACCGGAGCGGCGGCCACCGATGCCGAGACCCCGCACACGCCGACGCCGGCGGAAAGAACGCCGGTCATGGAGTTCTCGGCCTTCATGCGCGGGCCCATGAGCAGCACCAGCCATACCGAACCTAGAACGAAGACACCGATCATGACCACGCTCAGCGCCCCGAGCTGCGCGAGTTCCGCCGCGCTGTACAGGGTTCCCAGCAGAATGACGCCGGTCTTGAGAAAGAACCTCGAGGTCCTGACGCCGTTGGCGGCCCAATTGGGGATCTTGAACACGTTGACCGTGACGATCCCGATGACGATGCCGATCACCACATAGTTCAAATTGAAGATGCGGGCGAAATTCCAGCCCAGGGTGGGCTCGGCCGCCTTGCCCCAATTGCCGAAAATCGGGTCCAGGCCCCAGCGCACGATAAACGCGATCAGCAGGATGAAGGCGATCCCCGGAATCACCGATAGATAATAATCGGCACTGCCTTCACTGGGCTTGCGCAGCAGCACGACGAGTCCGACCAGGGTGAAGATTCCGCCGAAAGCGTAGGACAGCCGCGCCTGGTTGGCCTTGAGGCCGTCGAACTTCGAAGCCGATGGCTTCTTCGCCTCCGGGGCGGCCTTGCCCTCTGCCGCCATTTCCTGGGCCGCCTTGGCGTCCGCTTCCTGCTTTGCCTTGGCGGCGGCATGCTCCTTGTACACGCCGGGGTGGAGCCAGGCCTGCAACCCATCCACCGCCCCGGCGTTGTTGAGAGCACCCCACGCCAGCATGACGATGCCGATAATGAGCAACGCGGGTGACCTAATCGTATAGACCATCGCTTCTCCCCCCATCTGACTGATTATTGAATGAGCCGCGTGCGGAGGATTCTGCCATGACCCGCCAGAATTCCCGGTCAGCCGCGGTTCAATTAATTGGCGACAGCCGCGTTCTTTGGCGCGCGGCGCTTGTCCCAGTCGCGATCGGAATTCTAGCTTGAGACGCCTCAAAACTGTGGAAGATGTTGATGCTCGGATGTTGCGAAGCAACAATCCGACGCGCCGGCAACGGGCGCGTTAGCGGAGGGCCAGTTTCGCTTGTGAGGGAGTGGCCGGATCGGGAGCTCTCGAGCACGCCCGCCGTGGCGGGTCGACCAGGTGAGGCGGCGATGCTCCCGAGGAACGGGACGGGTTATCGCGAGCGGACGACAGTGACGTCGTGCCGCACCGCTTCTGCAGCAGGGTTTCGCGAGAGTTCGTTGAGGCGGGCCTCGAACGCCCGCCCCTGGGAACCGGTTTCCGCGGCGTGGCGAATTATCTGACCTGCACTCCTCCAGACCACCAGCGGCTCCGAGGAGACGTTGCTTGGATACCACGTGGTTAGCAGGTACATGCCCAGCAGGAGCATGGCCAGCCCCAGTAGAAGCGCGCCTACCACGCTGAGTGGAGACACATCGTCAAATCTTTGTGGACCCATCGAATCCTCCATAGCAGAAGCCCGGGGCGAGGAAGTTCGGTCGTGTCCTCCTTCAACCGAACCTCCCCGCCCGAGCTGGACTCCGCACTCTGTCTGGACATCCATCATTCTTCTTGTTGCCGTCTTCTTCTTGTTACTTCTTCTTCTTCTTCTTCCTTCCCCCCAAACAGAGGCGGGTCA
>DKBC01000109.1:0-231 GCA_002451065.1 Betaproteobacteria bacterium UBA6910 | reverse complement strand
GACGAAAAATGTCGTCATTCACGACGGCAAGGTGACGAATTTCGGACAGCCTGCAGCAGAACGGGCGGCCCTCGAGGCCGGCACCATCATCTGCGACCTGTCCCACTTGGGTGTTATCGAGGTCACCGGCGAGGATGCGTCCTCCTTTCTCCAGGGCCAGCTGTCCTGTGACGTGCGCCAGGCGACGCCGCACCAGGCACTTTTCGCCGGCTACTGCTCACCCAAGGGGCG
>DKBC01000135.1 GCA_002451065.1 Betaproteobacteria bacterium UBA6910 | reverse complement strand
TGGTGCTCGAATGCAACCATGACCCGCAGATGCTGGCGTCGGGTCCGTACCCGCCGGCGCTCAAGCGTCGCATCGCCGGCCGCCTCGGTCACCTGGACAACGCGGCGTCGGCGCGGCTGTTGTCTCAACTCGACGGCAGGCGCCTGCGCCACCTGGTGGCAGCGCACCTGAGCGAAACCAACAACCGCCCGCACCTGGCCCGGACCGCCCTGGCGGGCGCGCTGGGCTGCGCGCCGGAGTGGATCGGCGTCGCGACCCAGNNAAAAAGCCGGCCCGCAGGCCGGCTTTTCCCACCAGCTTCCGCTGCGACCTACTTCTTCATCGCGTCGGCACCGGCTTGGCCGGCATCCTTGGCAACGTCGGTGGCGCTCTTGCCTTCCTGTGCGGAGGCGGCGCCCGCCGAGGCGGCGGCTTGAGCCGCTTCTTTCAGCTTGTCGCCGGACTCGGATTTCTTCTCCTCAGGCTTCTGCTCGCCTTCGGCCGGAGCGGCGGGGGTGGGAGCGGCGCCTTCGGCGGGCTTCTGCTCGCCAGCCATGGGAGCGGCCGGGGCGGGAGCGGCGGCAGGGGCGGGAGCGGCGGCAGGGGCGGGAGCGTCGGCTTTCGGAGCCGGCGCCTCTTCCTTCTTGCCGCAGGCGGTCAGGAACAATGTCAGAACAGCAGCGATAAGAACGGAGCGATTCATTTGAGTATCCTTGAAAAAGTTGAACGAAGGTCTTTCTGGCCGTCACGCGGAAGGCAACGACGCAGGGGGATTCTATCAGACATTGCTAATAAATGTTGCAGGGCAGCGAAGATTGCCGCAGCCCCCCCGCAAGCGGTACCGGCTACAGGCCCAACGTGGTGGCGAACACCGCCGGGAACGACGCGTCCCAGATTTCCTCGAAGCGGTCGTTCAGCACCTTGGCCTCGAGGGGGTCATCCAGCGCCAGCAGGCTGCGGGAATCGTCGAAATGGAAGCGGCGAAGGAAGTGCGCGTCGTCGGCGATGATGAAGGAGTCATGGACGCCCTGGGCGTGAGGGTAGGTCTGGCGGATCTCCATGGACTGGCTGAACTGCTTCAGCAGCGACTGCATGCGCGGGCAGTCGCGGTTGAGGTAGCCGATATCATGCGCCGCGATGAACAGCCGGTTGGTGCGCCGGGCCAGCAGAAACCTGCGCAACAGTTCGTGGCGCTTCGACGAGTTGAAGCCGATGCCGTCAAGATTGCGGTCAAACACCCGCAGCCGGCGGTCGGCCCTCGCGATGACGGCGTCGATGGCGTCGGTGAATTCGCCGATGCCCTCCAGACGGGAGTGCGACGGGGATCTTTCGCCCATGGTGCCGGATGAAGTCATGGTGTCGGATGAATATAACCGTCGCGATACCACTGGTAAAGGAGCGGCATGGCTTCCGGGTCGAGGCGGCAGGGCGGCAGCGCGCGGCGGTTGGCCAGCCGTTTCAGCTGGGCCAGGGCCTGGGGCGAGGCAACGGCGTTCGCCTCGCCGTTGATGAACACGGTCCGTGACGAATACAGCATGCCGGTGCGGGGATCGAGGGCAATCCCTCTCCTGGCGCAGAGCGCGCGAAAACGCCCCGGGGTTTCCCGGCGCGGCGGAGGGCGGAAGAAAACGTGGGGTTTCGGCTCGCTCAGATAGCGGCCGAGGAAATCCGCGACATCGGACCGACGCCAGCGCACCCGGGACAGGGCGTCCGCCACCTTGGCCAGCATGGCGCCGCCGATGCGGGCGGGATCCCGCTGCATGGCCAGGTCAGGATCCCGGTACATTCCGGCAACCGCCAGCGTTTCGCCGAGATAATCCAGGAAGCCCTGCACCAGTTCCTGGTTCGAGGGTGCCCGGAACCCGATGGAATAGGTCATGCAGTCGCCCAGCGCGACGCCATTGTGGGCGTAGTGGGGCGGCAGGTAGAGCAGGTCGCCCGGCTCCAGCACCCATTCCTGCTCGGGGCGCAGGCGTTTAAGGATGCGCAGTGGGGTGCCGGCCACCAGTTCGCGATCCCGCTGCGCCGAAATCTGCCAGCGCCGGCGCCCCATCCCCTGCAGCAGGAACACGTCATAGGAATCGAAGTGGGGGCCGACCCCGCCTCCGTCGCGCGCGAAACTCACCATGACGTCGTCAAGGCGCGCGTAGGGAATGAAGCTGAACGCCCGCAGCAGCTCTTCGGCCTCGGGCAGGAAGTGGTTGACCTCCTGCACCAGCAGCGACCATCCTTTGTCAGGCAAGGCGCTGAAATCCTTGGGCCGGAAAGGGCCGTGCCGCAGCTCCCAGCGCCTGCCATGGCGGATCACGAGCCGCGCCTGGGCCTCGTCCCGGCATGCGAGTCGCATCAGGTGCCGCGGCTCCAGCAGTCCGCGGAAACCGGGCAACGCCTGACGCAGGAGGAGGGGCTTCTTGTGCCAATACTGGCGGATGAAGCGAGCGGGATGCGGTCCCGCCCAAAGCGCGCTTTCCATTTTTTGCGCCTCGTATTATAAGGGCGGTTGGAGATGTCGCCGGGTCCTCGGGGCCCGCCATGGAATGTTCTCTTTGATGCGCTAGAATTCGAACATGCTAGTCGCCGGGATCAACATGTTACAGCCGGGTGCCGCAGCCCCGACCTTTGATTTGCCGGACGCGGACATGGAAATGGTCAGCCTTGCCCGGTTCAAGGGCAAGCGCAACCTCGTGCTCTATTTCTATCCGAAGGATGACACGCCGGGCTGCACCCTGGAGGCGATTGATTTCAGCGAGCTGGAAGACGAGTTCGAGCGGCTCGACACCGTGGTCCTGGGAGTGAGCCTCGACGATTGCATGAGCCACGGTTCGTTCCGGGACAAGCACGGGCTGTCGGTGCGGCTGCTGGCGGACCTGGATGCGGACGTGTGCCGCAAATACGGAGTGCTCCAGGAAAGGGAAATGAACGGGAAGCGCAGGCATTGCATTTCCCGTTCGACGTTTGTGATCGACCGGAAGGGAGTCATTCGCCACGCCCTTTACGGGGTCAACGCCCGCGGTCACGCCCATGAAGTTCTGGAACTGGTCAGGAAGTTGAGGTAGTAATGCGAATTGCCAAGAACACCGTAGTTACCATCAAGTACGAACTCTCGGATTCCGAGGGAAAGGTTCTCGAGACATCCGAGCAACCCTACAGCTACCTCCACGGGGGCTATCAGCAGGTTTTTCCGGCGGTCGAAGCTGCGTTGGAAGGCATGGCGGAGGGCGAGACCTGCGACGTGACCCTGCAGCCGGAGGATGGCTTCGGGGAATACGATGAAGCACTGCTGCGGGTGGAGCCCCGCGGCGCCTTTCCCGGAAACGTCTCCGTCGGCATGCAGTTCGAGGGTGTGGCCAAGGAGTCCGGCGAACACCGGCTCTATACCGTCACGGACGTGACCGACGAATCGGTGGTGGTGGACGGCAATCATCCGATGGCGGGCAAGCTGCTCACCGTGGCCTGCACCGTCACCTCGGTGCGCGGGGCGACCGACGAGGAAGTGCAGCACGGGCATGTCCACGGCCCCGGTGGGCACCATCATCACTGAGAGCGCGGCGGCGGAAACGGATTCCCCTCCACCCTGAGCCAGTCCGGCGACCCGGGATCGACGGTCACGCGCACCCAGCCCAGGGCCGGCGTGCCGTAACTCTGGATCCGGGTCAGGTTTTCCAGCACCGCCCCGATGTGGCGATCCCGGAAGGGGCGGTCCGTGAGAAAGGCGTGGAAGTCGCCGTGGATCGCCACCACCGGCCCGCCGAAGTTCCGCACCTCGTCTTCGAGCCGGGCCAGGAAATCCCGGTAGCCGCTGGGACGGCGCTCCATCGGAAAGCGCTCGAAGCGGGGGTTGGCGTGAAACATCACGAACACCGCCGCCGCGCCCTCTGTTTTCGCCAAGCGGAACGTTTCCGCGAGCCATGCCCGGTTCGCGGACATGCGCGCATGGTGCTCCGCGTCGCCGTCGGCGCTGCGTCCGAGATTGTTGTTGCTGCCCGGAATATTCAGCGTCACGAAGCGGTACGGCCCCACCCGCCAGCGCTGGTTCTCCCGGTAGTCCGAAAAACGCGTCACCGCGCTCTGGCGCTCCAGGGCCATGGCTTGTTTCCCGAGGCTCTTCTCCGATGGATAGAACACGATGCGTAGCATGTCCAGCCGTTCCCGTGGATCGTAGGCGCCGTTGCTTTCGCGATGGCAATCGGTCCAGTCGTTGTCCCCGGGAACGAACACCACCGGATGGGCCGACTCGTCCAGCAGCTCCCGGCGCTCCTGGTACAGCTCATCCAGGCACAGACTGCTGCCGCCCTTGATGTCTCCCACGTGCACGATGAACGCCAGGGGCTCCCGGTCCAGGCTGGCGAGCAGGTTGCGGAACAGGATTTCCTCCAGGAAATTGTAGGGCGCGTCGCCGATCACCGCGAAGCTGAATGCGCCGGGGTTTTCGGCCCGCGCCGGCGCGGCGGCCAGCAGGCCCGCGAACAACAGCGGCAGGAGCCGGCGGGTCATTGGGCAAGTCTCTTCAGGCGGTAGAGCAGGTCCAGGGCTTCCCGGGGGCTCAACTGGTCGGGATCGAGCTCTCGGATCAGTTCCAGCGCGGGATCCGCCGGCTCCGGCACGGCTTCCCCCGGCGCGGTGCGGGGCGCGAACAGGTCCGGCTGGGGCGCGCGGGCGGCCTCGCTCTGCTCCAGCTCCACCAAGTGTTTCTGCGCGGCCCGGATCACGCTGCCGGGAACCCCCGCCAGGCTCGCCACCTGCAGGCCGTAGCTCTGGCTCGCGGGGCCTTCCTCCACCGCGTGCAGGAACACGATGTGATGCTTGTGCTCCACCGCGGCGAGGTGGACGTTGGCCGCCTGGCTGAATTCCTCCGCCAGCCGGGTGAGCTCGAAATAATGGGTTGCGAACAGGGTGTAGCTGGAATTCTTCTCCAGCAGTCGGCGCGCGATGGCCCAGGCCAGGGCGAGCCCATCGAAGGTGGAGGTGCCCCGGCCCACCTCGTCCATGAGCACCAGGCTGGACGCCGTGGCGTTGTGCAGGATGTTGGCGGCTTCCGTCATCTCCACCATGAACGTGGATCGTCCTCCGGCCAGGTCGTCGGCGGCGCCGATGCGGGTGAAGATCTGGTCCACCGGGCCCAAGCGCGCCGCCGCCGCCGGCACGAACGAGCCGCAGTGGGCAAGCAGCACGATGTGGGCCACCTGCCGCATATAGGTGGACTTGCCGCCCATGTTGGGGCCCGTGATCACCAGCATCTGCCGCCGGGGGCCAAGGCGGGTGTCGTTGGCGATGAAATTTTCCACCTGGCGCTCCACCACCGGATGGCGTCCGCCCTCGATCTCGATCACGGGGTCCCGGGTGAACTCTGGCGCCACGTAGCCGAGGGCCAGCGCCCGCTCGGCGAAGGTTCCCAGCAGGTCCAGCTCGGCCACGGCCCGGGCCGCCCCCTGAAGTGCGGATACCCGAGGCGCCAGCTCCTCGAACAGGCTCTCGTAAAGCGCCCTCTCCCGCGCCAGGGCCCTCTCTTGGGCCGAGAGCGCCTTGTCCTCGAAGGCCTTGAGTTCGGGAGTGATATAGCGTTCCGCGTTCTTGAGCGTCTGGCGCCGCCGGTAGTCCTCGGGCACCTTCTCCGAGTGGGCGTGGGTCACCTCGATGAAGAACCCGTGCACCCGGTTGTATTCCACCCGCAGATTGGGGATGCCGGTGCGGGCCCGCTCCCGCGTCTCCAGGTCCATGAGAAAGGCGCCGCAGTTGCTCTGGATCGCCCGCAGTTCGTCCAGTTCCGGATCGTATCCACCGGCGATCACGCCGCCGTCGCGCACCGACGCCGCGGGCTCTTCCGCGATGGCGCGGTTCAACAGCTCGGCGATGCGGGAATCCACGGCCAGCATCGCGCACAGGTCCCCGATCCTGGACGCGAGGATGCTCCCCACCGCCGCCGCCGCTTCCGGCAGTAGGGCGAGGCTCTCGCGCAGGGCGGAGAAGTCCCGGGGCCGGGCGCTGCGCAAGGCGATGCGCGCGCTGATGCGCTCGATGTCGGCGCAGCGGCGCAGCAAGTCGCGCAGGTTCTGGTGGGGTCCGCTGCCGGCCTCGCCGCAGAGTGCCGCCACCGCCTCCAGCCGCTGCTCCAGCGCGGCCTGGTCGCGAAGCGGATTATGCAGCCACTCCCGCAGCAAGCGGCTGCCCATGCTGGTGGCGCAGGTGTCCAGCACCGAGAGCAGAGTGGGGGACCCCTCGCCGCGCAGGGTCTCGGTGATTTCCAGGTTGCGCCGGGTGGCGGCGTCCATGCGCAGATACTCGCCACCGCGTTCCACGGCGAGGGCCGTCACGTGATCGAGGGCGGAACCCTGGGTGAGTCTGGCGTATTCCAGCAGGGCCCCCGCCGCCCGCAGCGCGGGATCCAGTTCCTGGGCGCCGAATCCGGCCAAGTCCATGGTTCCGCACTGGCGCGCCAGGTTGCGTCCCGCTGATGCCAAGTCGAAGTGCCAGGGCGGCAGGCGTTTGACCGGCGCGCGCGGCTCGATGCCATCCGGCAATTCGGTATCGTCGGGCAGCAGGATTTCCGAGGGACGCAGGCGCTCCAGTTCGGCGGCCAATTGGGAGGGATGGACTTCGGCCACGCGCAAGCGGCCCGCGGCCAGGGAGAGCCAGGCCATGCCCGCCAGGTCGCGGCGCGGGAACAGAGCCAGCAGCAGATTCTCGCGCCGCTCGTCCAGGAGCGCGGCGTCGGTGAGGGTGCCCGGCGTGATGATGCGGGTGACCTGGCGCTCCACCGGGCCCTTGGACGCGCCCGGATCGCCGATCTGCTCGCAGATGGCGACGGATTCGCCGAGCTTCACCAGCCTGGCGAGATACTGCTCCACCGCGTGGAACGGCACCCCCGCCATC
>DKBC01000192.1 GCA_002451065.1 Betaproteobacteria bacterium UBA6910 | reverse complement strand
CTCCAACGAACAGGCATTGGAGATGCTGCAACGGGCCATCGAGGCCGCCGGCTACGGTCCGGAGCAGGTCACCATTTCCCTGGACATCGCGGCCTCGGAGTTCGGCGCCAATGGCCGCTATCGCCTGGGGTTGGAGCAGCGCGAGCTTTCGCGGGACCAATGGCTGGACGAGTTGCTGGGATGGGTGAAGCGCTTTCCCATCCTCTCGGTGGAGGACCCGTTGGCGGAGGACGACGCCGAAGGCATGCGCCTCTTTACCCGGGCGGTGGGCGACCGGGTGCAGGTCGTTGGAGACGATTTCCTGGTGACGAACGCCGCGCGGGTGANNATCAAGCCCAACCAGGCCGGCACGGTAACCGAGACGCGTGCTGCTCTGGATGCCGGCAAGGCCGCCGGTTTCGGCACCATCGTGTCGGCCCGGTCCGGCGAAACCGAGGACGTCACCATCGCCCATCTCGCGGTGGGATGGAACGCGGGCCAGCTCAAGGTGGGATCCTTCGCCCGCTCCGAGCGCACGGCCAAATGGAATGAATGCCTGCGCATCGAGGAAGCGCTCGGTTCCCGGGCCCATTTTGCGGGGAAGGGCGCCCTGCCCCTCTCCGGCAAGCACTAACCGGGCGGGGGTTCCGGGTTGAGCTCCCTCCCTCGCATCCCGGTCCGCGCCCGTTACTCTCCCCGCATTTCAGAATCCGAGCGCCAGCGCATTGCCGAGCGCGCGCGGCGCCTGCTGGCCGGTGAGCCGGGCCTCAACGCGACTCAGGCTTTCGGCCGCGACATTCGGTCCGGCCTCATTCCCGGTACCGGCCTGTTTTTCGAGGACCACTTTCCCCTGCAGCTGGTGAAGCCGGAGGAAGGGGCACTGCTGGATTACCGCGTGCGCATGCTCGCCGATTCGGGGGACATCCTGGTGCTGGCCGGGCAGCCCCACGCGGGCTTCGACGCCTATTGCCGGGATATCGTTGGCCTCGGGAATCCCGTGGTGGTCTCGGCGGGTTCGCCGCCGGGACAGCTCCGCTCGGCGTTGGCAGAGCGCTGCCGGAAAGATCGTCCACTCCTGGAACGAATCGCATCGCTGGCGCGGGATGCGGGCGGCCTGACCGTGTTCCCGTATGTTACCTGCGGCCATGACTGGCTGCTCGCGGGCGATATCGCCCGCCTGGCGCGGGTGCCAGTCCGGGTCGCCGCGGCGCCGCCCCGCCTTTCCCGCCGGGTGAACGACAAGGGATGGTTTTTGGAGCAGGTCGCTTGGCTCCTCGGTCCCGCCGCCATCCCTCCCAGTCACGTCGTGCTCGGTCCCGCCGCCTTGGCGGGACGGGTCGCTCATTTGGCGCGGCGTTACCCACGGATCGTCCTCAAGGTTCCGGACAGCGCCGGCGGCCGGGGCAACCTGGTGCTGGACTCGGACGAAGTGCGCAGCATTTCCCTCAGGGAACTGCGCCGGCGCCTGATTTTGCTGCTTCACGGCCTGGGGTGGGAGGGCGACTTCCCCATCGTCGCCGGCGTTTGGGAGGCGCCGGTGGTGGCCAGCCCGTCGGCGCAGCTCTGGGTCCCTGCCAGGACCGACGGCGTCCCCGTGGTCGAGGGCCTGTTCGTCCAGGCGCTGACGGGCGCCATGGGCGCATTCATCGGTGCGGAGCCGGCCCAGTTCCCCTCAGACGTCGAGGCCAGGGTCGCCGACGAGGCCTTTCGTCTCGCCTGCCTGTTCCAGGAACTGGGCTATTTCGGCTGCTGCAGCTTCGACGCCGTGCTGGTGGGGGATACGCTCGGAAGCGCCGAGCTGCACTGGATCGAATGCAACGGGCGCTGGGGCGGAGTCTCCATTCCTCTTACCCTGGCGAACCGTCTCGCGGGGGATGGGCCGGCCATGCCTTTCGTGGTGGCGCAGCAGACGGTGCCGGGCTCCGGCGCGCGCTCCTTTCGCGAAGCGATTGCCCTGCTGTCGCAGCTCCTCTACGTGCGCGGAGAGCAGGACACCGGGGTGATCGTCGCCACCCCGCGGTCCATCGAGGCGGGTTCCGGGCTGCAGTTCGTCGCCTTGGGCGAAACCGTGGCGGAGGCCCGGTTTCTCGCCGAAGCGGCGAGAAAACTCCTCGCCTGATTCCCGGGCTAGGTTTTGCCGTAGACCGCCTGCTCCGCCCACACCAGGGCGTGCCGTGTCCGGGGCGGCGCCGCGACCCAGCCCACCGCGACGCCGAGGGTATTGACCAGAGCGTCGACCACGTCCGCATTGCGATACCCGGTCACCCCCTGCAGGAACTCCAGGAATATGCCCAGGAGCACGAACGCGACTGCGAGGCCGATGCGCGCATGGCGGTCGGAGTGGAGTTGCGCGTGCCAGAACATGAGGGTGAAGTAGGCCAGCAAGTGGCCCAGCTTGTCCCCCTCCTCCACTCCCAGGTCGAGGGGTCTGGGGGTGAGGGACAGCACCACCACCAGCGCCACCAGGCCGACGCCCACCGCCGTCCACAGCCGGTGCAATCTCAGTCGCGTCGCCTCAGTTGGTTCTCCGGCCAATGCTTCTTCCTTTCAGTCTTGCGCCCACCGCGGGCGGGTCCGTCATCCCCACGCAGATCGCACTGCTGATGTCGCAGAGCGCCGCCGGCTCCGTAACCCATTGGCGTTGAAGGGGGCTTGCCCATCATCCCGCATCCCCAGACCGATCATCTCGGGTCAAGCAAGGGAAGTTGGCCTCTGCACCGAGCACGGCGCATAGGAGGAGCCGACCCCCCGGGATCCGGCGCAATGAAATCCGCGATGCACAGGGATTTCTCGCCGTTCGCCGATCATATCCCCGAGGTCCTGGGCGCGCGGAGCGTGGCTCCCGATGATGATTGCGCGGCACCGCCCGTCTCCCACCGATTCTAGCCCCTCTCGGCGCGCTGCCCTAAGCGGAAATCCCGAGCAGTGAACCCCGATTTTGTGCTAATTTGCAATTGAAGAGGCCGCATTACCGGCAGGCGCAGGCTGAAGAGAAGTCCCCATTGGGCCAGCCGGAATAACAAGTAGAAGCGCATGAGTGAGTCCATCTCGATTCCTCGGACCGGGGATAAGCCCCTGACGTTCAATGGCAAATTAATTGACCGATTTGCCGGGGCAAGTCCGGATTCGCCTGAACTGTCGTCGACGCTGGTTGACGATGTGCGTCGCCGTCTGGAGGTATACCTGTATCAGGCCGACAGCGGCAATTACGTGGTGTGGGTGATTTGCCGCAGCGAACCGAGGGGCAGCCTTCAACGTTCGGACGCCTATGTGGGGGACAGTTCAGATGCCCTGGCGCGGCAGTTGCGCAGCCCTGAGTGCGTGAAAGCCGTCATCGATTTCCCGGCTCGCGATCACGAAGATCAAGCCCTACTGGAACGGGAGCTCAGCGCGCACTGGGAGAACGTAGTTCAATTAATCGAGTTGTCGATTGAGGCCCGGGATAGGGCGCGCCACGCGGTGAGCCGCTGAGCGTGGGCACGCGGTGCGTGCCGCCACAACCTGCGCCAGCTGAATCGCGGCGGTGGAGTTAGTCTAAGGTGTTCGCAAAAGGGGGCCGGCATCCGGACATCACGCGGCCTCCCACATTCATAAAACCTCTAAACAGTTTTCCGCACCACGCCCGAAACGCTCGGTGACATTGTCCTGGCGGGGCGCAGGATCGCGATGTCAAACTCGTTTCGCGCCACGCTCGGCGTCATTCCAGGACCCGTTGATTCTTCCTCCTGTCCGCCCGGGGTCGACGGAACCGTCGTTCGACTCCAGTAACCCTGGCGCGGGCAGCATCGAAGTGGTGATCTGCAGCGAGGATCAATGGCTGCTCCGGACCGGAAGCCCGCTGAAGTCTATGGCGCCGCGTCCAAGGATGCGGTGAACGAGCATCCGCCGCCGCTCAAGCCCGAGCAGCGGGCTGGATCAAGGGACGCAACGAATGCTGGAGAAGCGACGACATGCGGGGCTACGGCGGCCCGGCGCCTGCCCCAGGTCCCTTAGGGAGGCCATGCATCCCCGCCGCAATGCCCGAGCCCAAGGAACACTCCATGCACGCGCGCTTTCACGCCGGATCATATCGAATTTTTTCCCGGGCCTAACCCCGTTTCCCTGGTGGCACCGTTTTAAGGGGCACGAACAACCACCAAGAGGAGCCCCACGCCATGACTTCCCGACGCCTTTCCACAGTCTTTTTCGCTGCGCTTGTTGTCTTGCTTGTCGCCGGCTGCTTCGCTCCCGAGCAGAAATCCGAAACTGCCGGACCGGCGATTTCGCCGTCGTCACGGGCAGTTTCGGCCCCAGGCTCCCCCAGTGCCCGGGAAGAGAAGGATGCGCAGACCCTCGCGCAAGAGGCCCCGGCGACCATCGCGCCGAGGCTTGCCAAACGGGCCGCGAACTTTGCGGGACGAGCGGATTTCCGGACACCTTCCGAACCCCTGGACCGGGAACTCTACGGCCACTTCGATGACAATCCGGTCAAGCGGGTGGCCGAGCATCCCGTTTCGACCTTCGGCGCCGACGTGGACACGGGCGCGTACGCCAACGTGCGCAGGATGCTGCTCGCCGGGCGGCTGCCACCCCGGGACGCGGTGCGGGTCGAGGAGATGATCAACTATTTCGACTACGGTTATCCGCGGCCGGAAGGCGGCGGCACGCCTTTCCGGGTCGAGACCGAAATCGCCCCCGCTCCCTGGAACGCACGCACCCATCTGCTCCGCATCGGCATCCAGGGCGAGGATGTTTCGCGGGACCGGCTGCCACCGGCGAATCTGGTGTTCCTGGTGGACGTCTCGGGTTCCATGATGCCGCCGGAGAAGCTGCCGCTCCTCAAGTCGGCGCTCAAGCTGCTGACCCAGCGGCTGCGGCCGGAGGACCGGGTGTCGCTGGTGGTCTACGCCGGGGCTTCGGGCGTGGTGCTGGAACCGACGCCCGGNNGGCGGAGAAGCGCAAGAGCGGCGTCACCCTTACTACCCTGGGCTTCGGCACCGGCAATTATAACGACCGGCTGATGGAGAGCCTGGCCGACGCGGGCAACGGCAACTATCACTACATCGACACCCTAAACGAGGCGCGCAAGGTGCTGGACGACGAGATGGTGTCCACGCTATACGTCATCGCCAAGGACGTGAAGCTCCAGATCGAGTTCAACCCGGCGGTGGTGGCGGAGTACCGGCTGATCGGGTATGAGAACCGGATGCTGCGCCGGGAGGACTTTGCCAACGATCGGGTGGACTCGGGGGACATGGGCGCCGGCCATCGCGTCACCGCAATGTACGAGATCGCGCTCAAGGGCTCTGGCGGCGAGCGCGTCGAGCCGCTGCGCTATGGCGCGAACGATACGCCTTCGGTGGCGGATGCCGCTGAACTCGCCTTCCTGCGCATCCGCTACAAGCGCCCGGCGGACGAGCAGAGCCGCCTGCTGGAATGGCCTGTAGCTGCCGCCGCGATCAAGTACGACATCGCCTCCGCCTCGCCCTCCTTCCGCTTCGCGGCCGCCGTGGCCGGATTCGGCCAGATGCTGCGGGGCGCGGCATACACGGGGTCCCTCGGTTACGGCGAGGTCGCGCAACTGGCGGCAACGGCCAAGGGGCCAGATTACTACGGGTACCGGTCGGAGTTCGTGAAACTGGTGGGGCTGGCGCGGGGTTTATCCGAAGGTGAAAGGAGGTCCAGTCGCGCAGCAGTCGCGCGTTGAGAACCAATGTCGAAACGCGCGGCTTTGCTATGCGAAAGATGGCTGGCCGCGAACTTTCCGCGGCCAGCCATCAGCTCAATTAGCGCAGGGTGCCCCTGAGCTCACCCGCCCTGGAGTCTCCGGCCCGGCCGGTGGGGGTGTTCGGATCGAGATCGTCCGTGTGCACGACCACCGATGCCCGGCCTTCGCGGATGGCATTGATCACGCCCTGGACAGTGCCGTTCAGCGGGTCGCTTGTATCCCAGGACACCACGTCGCCGTCGGTGATGATGAAGCCCTCGGCCAGCCTGCCATTGACCCTCTCGGTAACCGTCGTTCCCGGAGGAGGCCCGCCGACGAACCAGAATGCAACCGGTCCGGCGGGATCTGTCTCGTTTACCGGAACCGGAGAAATGTGGATGTGCGCCATCAGCAGATTATTGATGCCCGCCACGTTGATGCGAAATTCTAGGGCGGTGCCCCCATCGATGACCTCGACATGGGCATTGCCGGTGGCGTTGGTGGCGATTTGCGCGCCCGCCGCGTCGAAGCCGTCGAGTTTGGCCTTGAAGCGCGTATTCCGGTCGGCGTAGGCGTTACCCGCGAAAGCCAGGGCGATAAGCATCAAGAACAGGATTCTTCGCATGAGTTGTAGCCTCCAATATCAAGAACTGATGGAAATCAAGCATCGGTTACCGAGGGTCAAGAAGGACGAAAGCCGGCTTTTCGGCGGACGAACCGCGTTCCGGCATGGCAACGCAGTCATCACCGCCCTCAGCGTACCTTGGATAACGCCTTAAGGGCAATGTATATTCCCTGAGTCGACGCCAGGAGGACCAGAACACCGGTTACGGTAACCGGCGCCGTTTACAGGTCCGGCATGGCCAATCGGCGAAGCGCTTTGGAACTGACTGGTGCCCGGAGCCGGGATCGAACCGGCACGGCCAAAAGCCGAGGGATTTTAAGTCCCTT
>DKBC01000289.1 GCA_002451065.1 Betaproteobacteria bacterium UBA6910 | reverse complement strand
CGAATTCGGGCCACCAGCCGCCTTCGTCGGCCACCCCGGCCAGGCGCCCCCGCTCGGCCATGAGCTTTCCGGCGTGGCGATAGACCTCGGCGCACATGACCAGGGCCTCGTCGAAGCTCGCCGCGCCTATGGGCATCACCAGCAGATCCTGGATGTCGATACGGTGCCCGGCGTGGGCGCCGCCCCCGAAAATCTGGATCTCCGGCAGGGGCAGGGACACTTCGCCATCGCCGGCGAGATACCGCCAGAGGGGCAGGTCCTCCGCTGCGGCGGCGGCGTGGAGGACGGCCAGAGAGGCGGCAATGGTCGCGTTGCCGCCAAGGCGCGCCTTGTTGGGCGTGCCGTCCAGGNNCGTCGCGCAAGTCCACGGCCTCATGGCGCCCCCGGGAAGCGCCCGCCGGCACCATGGCGCGCCCGCTGACACCTCCCTCCAGCCGCACTTCGGCCTCCAGGGTGGGATGCCCCCGGGAGTCCCATACCCGGCGTCCTGTAACTTCCGCGATGCGTGATTTCATGCAGGAATCGCCCTGCTCCAGTCCTCCGCCACCGCGGCGAGGGTGGGCGGCGGCTTCGCGAGCAGCCCGCGGGCGACTCCGCGCACCCGCCGCCTGTCGGCATCGGCGGTTATGTACTCCACCGGGGATCGGCCGTCGATGCGGGCCAGCAGCATTCCCGCCAGGAGCCCCACGGCCCGGCGCTCAAGGCCGGACGCGGGCTCCCAGTCCACTTCCGCCAAGTAGCGCTCCGCGAGGGCGGCGAAGCATGCCAGGTAGCGGTCCCGCCACTGGGGCCGCCATACGCATTTCAGTAGCAGGTGATTGGCGCAGAACGCGAGATCGAAGGCCGGGTCCCCGNNCGAGGTCGAAGGCCGGATCGCCGAAGCAGGCGCACTCCGCGTCCAGGAACACCGGCCCCCTTGGGCCAACCAGGATGTTTTTGGGGCTCACGTCGCCGTGCATGAGGGCGACCCGCGCGTCGCGCACCATGGATACTAGGGCGTCGAACTTCGAGGCCAGGTCCGGATGTGCCTTGGCAGTGGCCTCGAAATAAGGCTCGAGGCGCAGGGCGTGGAACTGGGCCTGGTTTGGGAAGCGCCCGGCGCAGGACGCATCCCGCGCCGTGGCCGAATGAATCCGTGCCACCCGCGCGGCCACCCCCGAGGCGGTTCCACGGTCAATGATCCCGTCCCGCAGCTGCTGTTTCCACACCGGATGGGAGTAGGGGTCCAGGAATTCCATGGCGAAGGCCAGCCCTTCCCGGTCCTCGCCCACCAGCTTGGGAACGGCGTCGGGCACGATGCGCCCGGCTTCCCGGAGCCAATCCATCTCGGCGAGGCTGCGCTCCACCGGCGCCCGCCACTCGGTCGAGACCCTGAGGCACGGCAGCGCCCTCTTGCAACAAAAACTGCCCTGGGGCGTATCGGCCCGCACGATGACGGATGATACTCCGCCCGGGAGCGGTTCCAGGATCACCGTTTCACCGGAACGCGCGAGTCCCATGCGCTCCAGGGACGCCCGGATTGCGGAATCCTGGGGTTCCTCGAAGGGCGCGCTGGCCACGCCGCCACACCCCTCAGCACTGCCCGCCAAATGGCACCGGGGGATTGGGACGCCACCCGACGGCCGCCGGAGCGAAGACAGAAGCAGACATGGCGACGGCAATTTTACTCCACGCCACGCTCCGGAATTTCTCGCGAAAGCCTCGCGTCAAACTAACCCGGGGAATCTCCTGGGCATTGAAATTCTTTCCGGGACCCCGCGTATAAGCATGTAGTAAAATTCGAAGCATACAAGGACCACCAAGTGATTATCTACGACCTTATTTGTGATCAGGATCACCGTTTTGAGGGCTGGTTTGCCTCGGCGGCGGAATTCGATCGCCAATCCCGGGCAAGACTGGTGGAGTGCCCGCTATGCGGGAGCAGCGAGACCCGGCGGGTGGCTTCCGCCGCCTACGTGCACACGTCGCCAGCCGCTCCCCAGGTCGAGAGTGCGCCGGAGCGCTCGGAGGCACTCTATGAACCGGGAGCCGACCGCGAGCTGCCCGCCCAGGTACTCGCCAAGATGGTTCGCCACATCCTGGAGAAAAGCGAGGACGTGGGCACCGAGTTTCCGGAGGAGGCACGACGCATTCACTACCGGGAGACTGCGGAGCGCATGATTCGTGGCACCGCATCCCGGGAGGAATTCGACGAATTGCAGGAAGAGGGGATTCCGGTCACCGCGCTGCCGTTCCCTCTGGCAGGAAGGGGCAAGTCTCACTAGCCGCCGGCTTATTTGACAGCCTGCTAATTTGACATAATATACATTATGCGCAATTAGGTTATTTTGCGCCGTGGTCCACCAGCATGGTGCCGATCTCGGTGTATCCGTGGTCCATAGCCCAAGCCAGCGCCGTGTCGCCACGCTCGTTTTTCATGTTTGGATTGGCTCCCCGCGCCAGGAGCAGCTTGACCGTGGACTTGTGCCCACCGCGCACTGCCATCATGAGCGGCGTCGTTCCGTTGTCGGACACGGCGTTAATGTTGGCGCCCAGATTGAGCAGCATCTTGACCACCTCGTCCTTGCCCCCGGTGGCCGCGTACAGCAATGGATTCCACCCCCTGAACTCGTACCGTGCTCCCGCAAATACCAGCTTGCTGGCCATGTCTGCTCGACCACTGATGGCCGCAATCATGAGGGCCGTTTCGCCGTTGGCATTCCGGAATTCAACGTTGGCCTTGGATTCCAGAAGGACCGGGAACACGCTTTTCTTCCCGTCCCGCACCGCCAGGATCAACAACGAATTACCGTCTGGGGCCACGGTGTTCGGATCGGCTCCCTCGCCGATCATGTCCCGCAGCCATACCGAGTTATCCTCCGCCACCGCCTGCAAGAGATCTTCATAAGTCCCCGCCTGCACTGGCGCCGCCAGCAGCAGGGCACTCAGGACGCCCCACGTAATGAGTTTACTTATCACTTTAAGTTACGCCTGTATATTACTGTTTAATGGAATTAAATAATTCAGTGAAATTCCGCGTAGTCGTTTCCGCCAGAGCCTCGAACGGCATGCCCCGGATGCGGGCGATCTCCTCCGCCACGTAACGCACATAAGCCGGCTGGTTGGTCTTTCCACGGTAGGGCACCGGAGCGAGGTAGGGAGAGTCGGTCTCCACAAGAAGGCGATCACTGGGGACTTTCCCGGCCACCTCCCGGAGGGCAGCCGCGTTGCGGAAGGTGATGATCCCGGAAAAGGAAATGTAGAACCCCAGGTCGAGAGCCGCCCTTGCCGTTTCCCAGGATTCGGTAAAGCAGTGCATGACTCCGCCGGCCTCTCCCGCCTTTTCCTCCCCCATCAGCCGCAGGGTGTCCAACGCCGCGTCCCGGGTGTGGACGATCAGCGGCTTCCTCGCCTGGCGCGCGGCGCGGATGTGCGTTCGGAACCGGCTCCGCTGCCATTCCAGGTCTCCCCGCAGCCGATAGTAATCGAGGCCGGTCTCGCCGATCGCCACCACCCGGGGATGAGCCGACAGTTCGACCAGGCGATCCTGGGTGGGTTCCTCTCCTTCCTGGTGGTCCGGATGAACCCCTACGGACGCGAACAGGCAGGCATGGGCTTCGGTGAGGGCGAGGATTCGGGGAAAGTTTTCCAGCGAGACAGATACGCATAGAGCGTGGGACACCCCTTGGGCTGCCATGTTCGCCAGCACCGCCGGGAGATCGGCGGACAGTTCCGGAAAATCCAGGTGGCAATGGGAATCGACGAGCGCGGTCATACAGGCCGACGCGTTTGCCCGCGCGTCAGGGCGGGAGAACCTAGAAAGTGTGGGTGTGGCGGTTGGACTGGAGCATGCCACCCAGCAGCGTCTCGATCCTGCCGCGGGCCGCCGCCCCGCTTTCATCCTGACTAAACTTGACCCCGATCCCCTGGGTGCGGTTCCCTTGGGCGCCGGCGGGAGTCACCCATATCACGTTTCCGGCCACCGGAATCTTGACCGGATCTTCCAACAGGGTGAGCAGCATGTAGATCTCGTCGCCGATCCGGTAGGGCTTGTTGGTCGGGATGAACAGCCCTCCGCCGCGAACCTGGGGCATGTAGGCGGAATACAGCGCCGTCTTCTCCTTGATGTTGAGAGAAAGCACACCGGGCCGGCCGCCCCGATCACCTTCAGTCACGCCTGGAACCTTTCTCTGGATGGAACGAGTGCCGGTAGTATAACAGCAGGGACTCGGCGAAGAGCCTGGCATTGAGGGGGTGTTGGGCCACGCGCTGGGCGTCAGTCAGCACCCGGGTGAGCCCCAGGAGACCGCTGGCCCGGGCAGATCGCCCCAGGTTATCCAGAGCGGCAGAAAAATCCGGATTGAAGTGCGGAGCCCCGCCGGATCTCACGCGCATGAGGTCATAGCACCAGCGCTGCAACCAGCCAACGAGGGTCCCGGCATCGGCGCCCTGCAACGCGTCGGCCGCCGCCACCACATCCAGGCGGGCCGGGTCGCTCAGGATTCGCATCATCCGGGTCCGCAACGCCTGGTGCCCCGGATCACTGAGGGCAAGGGCCGCAACCGGGGCGAACCCGGCCTCGGCCAAGGGCTGAGCGGGGCTCTCGACCCCCTGCCCCCTCAGCCACTGCTCGGCGGCGCCGGGGTCCGGCACTGGCATCAGCACCTGCTGGCAACGGCTGAGGATGGTCGGGAGCACCCGCTGGGGACGATGGCAAACCAGCAGGAAAATCAGATTGGGCGGCGGCTCCTCCAGGGTCTTGAGCAGGGCATTGGCGGCGTGGATATTCATGCTCTCGGCGGGATGAAGCGCCACCACCCGGTAGCCCCCCCGGTGGGCGGAAACGTTGACGAAGTCCCCGAGCTGCCGGACCTGCTCCACGGTGATCTGCTGGCGCAGCCTGCGCTCGCCGCCGCGCCGGGGTCCGTCCCCTTCCCCTTCGGATGCCCCCGCCACCGCTTCCGGTTCGACGCGGCAAAAGTCGGGGTGGGCTCCCTGGACAAACCAGCCGCAGCTGGCGCAGATCCCGCAGGCTTCCTGGGGCGAGCGCGATTCACAAAGCAGCCATTGGGCGAAGGCCGCAACAAAAGCGTTCTTGCCGATGCCGTGCCGGCCCCGCAGCAGCAACGCGTGGGGCAGTGTCTCGGGGCGCTGGGTCAGTCGCCGCCATACCTCCCCCTGCCACGGTAATTGGTTCACGCTCTGGATTCCGACGCAAAAATATTTATTGCTTTATTCACAATATGATATCAGTATTACTTCAAGTTGTTTCTGGATGTCGGAGACATTATAAGTAGAATCTATAACTCGGATCCGGTCGGGATGTTCCCGGGCTCGCCGCAGATAGGCGTCCCGGACACGGCCGAAAAACGCTTCCTGCTCGCGCTCGAATCGGTCGAGTTCCCGGGTCCCCGCCACACGCTCTCGGCCCACGTCCGGTGGCACGTCGAACAACAGGGTGAGATCGGGTTGCAGCCCTCCTTGCACCCAGGACTCCAGGACACGAAGTTGGTCCCAGTCCACCCCTCGGCCCCCTCCCTGGTAGGCAAAGGTTGCATCGGTGAAGCGGTCGGACACCACCCACACCCCCGCTTCCAGGGCCGGGCTGATCACTTTGTCCAGGTGCTCCCGCCGGGAAGCGAACATGAGCAGGGTCTCGGTGTCCCGGTGCATGGCCATGGTGTGATCCAGCACCAGTCCCCTCAGGGTTTCCCCGAGAGGCGTGCCGCCCGGCTCCCGGGTAACCCGCACCTCCTTGCCGCGCGCCAGGAGAAAACGCTCCAGCCAGGCGAGGTGCGTGCTCTTGCCGGCTCCGTCGATTCCCTCGAGGGTGATGAACTTGCCCCGGCCGCTCATTTCCTGCGTTGGTACTTGGTGACGGCCCGCTCATGCTCGGAGAGCGTCGCCGAGAAGTGCGACGTTCCGTCGCCCCGGGCTACGAAATAAAGGGCCTTGGTCTCGGCCGGGTTCAGCGCCGCCTCAATCGAGGCGCGCCCCGGCAGGGCGATGGGCGTGGGTGGGAGGCCGGCCCGCGTGTAGGTATTGTAGGGCGTGTCTGTTTCCAGATCCCGCCGCCGGAGGTTGCCGTCAAACTTCTCGCCCAGTCCGTAGATCACGGTGGGGTCCGTATCGAGTTTCATGCCCCGTCTGAGCCGGTTGACGAACACCGCAGCCACCATGGCGCGCTCAGCCGCGGCGCCGGTTTCCTTTTCCACAATAGACGCCAGAATCAGGGCCTCGTAGGGAGTGCTCAAAGGCAGCCCGGTGACTCGCCGCGCCCACGCTGCTTCCAGCTCCTCCTGCATGGCGTGGTAACCCCGTCTCAGTACTAAAAGGTCCGATGTGCCGACTGCGAAGTAATACTTGTCCGGGAAAATGAGGCCCTCCAGCGATGAATACGGAGCGCCCACGGCCGAGGCCAGTTCCGCCTCTGTCAGGGCCGTGGTTTCCTGCTTGAGGTCGGGATGGGCAACGAGCGCATTCCGCACCTGCCTCAGGGTCCAGCCCTCGATGAACTGTACCTCGGCCTGGGCCACCGATCCCTCGGTGAGGCGATCGAGCAGATCCATCGGGGAAAGTGGTTCCGAAAATACATAGTGGCCAGCTTTGAGCTGGCCCGAGCGCCCCATGAGCCGCCCCAGCAGGACAAAGCTCCAAGCGTCGGGCAGGATCCCGGCCCGGGTCAGCCGGGTCGCAATGCCTCTCAGAGAACTACCGGACTGCACCGCGAACTCATAGGGAGCTTGGGGGAGAGGCCTCGCCGTGGTCAGATGGTGCGACAGCCATCCGGCGGCTGCGGCCGCCAGGAAAACCAACCCGAAAAACGCTCGCTTTACGGTCCGTTTGGTCACGATCCGACGTCACCGTATCGGCGGGAGCCGCCATCTCTTCCCGGCCGCAACCGGGGGCGCAAAGCCAGGGCCGGAGCGACCGCCGTGGCCCTAGCCGGTGAAGCGGCGAAATACCAGAGTGCCGTTGGTTCCGCCGAATCCGAATGAGTTGGAAAGCGCGACATCGATCTTCATCTCCCGGGCCGAATTGGCCGCGTGATCGAGATCGCATTGGGGGTCCTGGTCGAAGATGTTGATGGTGGGGGGCGAAACCTGGTGGTGTACGGCGAGCACCGAAATCACACCCTCCACCCCGCCCGCCGCTCCCAGCAGGTGCCCGGTCATGGACTTGGTGGA
>DKBC01000108.1 GCA_002451065.1 Betaproteobacteria bacterium UBA6910 | reverse complement strand
CGGCATCGTGCCCCAGGACACGGTTCTGTTCAATGACACGATCTTCTACAACATCCAGTACGGGCGCCCCGAAACCAGCCCGGAGGAGGTGATCGAGGCGGCCCGATCGGCCCATATCCATGAATTCATCGCGGGCTTGCCGGATGGATATGAAACCCTGGTGGGCGAGAGAGGGCTAAAGCTTTCCGGGGGCGAGAAGCAGCGTGTGGCCATCGCCCGCGCCCTGCTGAAGAATCCAAGGGTTCTGATATTCGACGAGGCAACGTCCGCTCTCGATTCGAAAAGCGAAAAGGCGATCCAGGCGGAGCTTCGGCGCATTGCCGCGAACCGCACCACCCTCACCATTGCTCATCGGCTTTCGACCATCGTGGATGCAGACCAGATTCTGGTCATGGAACATGGGCGTATCGCCGAGCGCGGTACTCATCGCGAGTTGCTGGCAGCAGAGGGAGCCTATGCCCACATGTGGGCCCTTCAGCAGCAGGAGCAGCAAGCGCTGGAGATCCTCGAGCAGGCGGGGGACTCCGATCGAGGCATGGCCCTTCCCCTGCAGGCCGGCGGGGGAAGGTGAGGATTTTTCCTCATATGGTTTCGAAGATCTTTTCCTAGGCCGCGATTTTTGTTAAGTTAATTGCCAGTCTTGGGTTGGTGGCCTGATTGGGGGGGAGATGAGGTTAGGTTGCTTGTGTCTGGCCGCGTTGGTCGCGATCGCTGGCAGCGCGTTTGCCGCAGGGGGGGGAGTAGCCGATCCGGGGTCTGCCGCGGGCAAACACGCCGCGGCCAGCGCTGCGGCGGCACCCGAGGTGTTGGATGAGCTGGAGCCCTCGCGTCTGAGGCTCAAGTCCGCGGCCGCTCTGGTCTACGACGAGCAGAGCGGCCAGGTCCTTTACGACAAGAACTCGGACGAGGTCACGCCGATTGCGTCCATCACCAAGCTCATGACCGCGATCGTGGTGCTGGACGCGAAGCTGCCTCTCGACGAGACCATCTCCATTACCTCGGAGGATGTGGATCATCTCAAGGGCACGCGCTCGCGGCTGCGGGTACGGTCGGAACTGACCCGGGAAGACCTGCTAAGGCTGGCGCTCATGGCCTCCGAGAACCGGGCCGCCGCAGCGTTGGGACGGACCTACCCCGGCGGCACAGCAATGTTCGTCGCTAAAATGAACATCAAGGCGCGGGAGCTGGGCATGCAAAACACCCGCTTCGCCGACGCCACCGGGCTCAATAGCGACAACGTTTCCACCGCGGAGGACCTCGTTAAGCTGGTCGAGGCGGCCCATGCTTATCCGTTGATCCAGGAATTCACCACCTTGCCAGCCTATTCCGTGAAGGTCCGCGGCTACCGGCGCCTTCTCAGGTTTGGAAATTCCAATCGCCTGGTGAGGAGCCCGAATTGGGAAATCGGTCTGTCGAAGACAGGGTACATCAGTGAAGCGGGACGCTGCCTGGTGATGCGGGCGACGATTGCCGGGAGAGACCTGGTCATCGTGCTCCTGGATTCGTGGGGCAAGAACACGCGACTGGGAGACGCCAACCGGATCCGCAAGTGGATCGAAAGCGCGCTCGCTTCGGCAAACATCGGCTGATAGCAGTAGGATACGGGGACTCCGGCGGCGAGTAATGCCCCGGGGGGCAAGGTTTCCCGGCCCCTAGTATTCACTGCTGTTCGCCGTGCCACGAAAACGCACTCACCTTAGCTTCGTCGATCTTCGCCCTCCCCTGAACAGCCTGTTCGCGGACGTGGTGGCCGGGCTCTCCGCGCCGCGCAAGTCGATTCCTCCCAAATACTTCTACGATGCCCGCGGATGCGAGCTGTTCAATGCCATTTGCGAACTCCCGGAATATTATCTGACCCGCGCGGAACTCTCCCTTATGCGCCGGCGGGCGACCGATATGGCGCGAGCCCTGGGCCCCGGATGCGCGCTGATCGAGATCGGATGCGGTAATAGCGAAAAGACGAGGCTGCTGCTCCAATCCCTGGCGCCGGTCGCCTTTGTCCCCGTGGACATAGCCTGGGAGCAGCTCGAATCGTCCTGCGACGCGCTATCGCGGGAATTCCCCCGCGTCCGCTTCATCGCGGTGCGGGCCGACTTTTCGCAACCTCTGGCGCTGCCCGAGTTCAACCTTCCGAAGGTCCAGCGGCGAGCCCTCTACTTTCCGGGTTCGACCATCGGGAACTTCACGCGCGAGGAGGCGGCGGCGTTTTTGCGCCACATGGCGACGCTGCTGGGACCCGGGGGTGCAGCCCTGATCGGGGTCGATCTCAAGAAATCGCGCGCCGTGCTGGAAGCCGCCTATAACGACGTCCAGGGCGTGACGGCGGAGTTCAACCTAAATGTCCTGGAACGCATCAACCGGGAGCTGCAGAGCGATTTCGACCTCAGCAGGTTCCGGCATCACGCCTTCTACAATGAGCAACAGGATCGAATCGAAATGCACCTCGTGAGCCTTGCCCGGCAGTTCGTGAACATATCGGGCAATCGCTTCGAGTTTGCCGAGGGGGAGACCCTGCTCACGGAATATTCCTACAAGTATTCGGTGGAGGAGTTCCAGCTTTTCGCCGCGGGCGCCGGCTACTGGCCGTCCTACGTCTGGACCGACGAGGCCGGCCTATTCTCCGTCCACTATCTCGCGTTGCCCTGAGAAGAAGCGCGATCGGAAACCGAGCGCGCTGGAGATCTCGTCCGCGGTTTCCTTCACGATGGGAGCCCAGGACCGTTCCAATCGCGGGGCTGGGGCGGACACCGACAGTCCGGCGATCAGCCTACCCTCGTCATCGCGGATCCCCGCCCCGATGCAGCGAACCCCGATCTCCGTTTCCTCGTTGTCGAAGGCATAGCCCAGGCGACGCACGCGCTCGAGCTCCTGCATCAGCTTCGGTAGGCTGGTGAGCGTATTGCGGGTGCGCGCAGGCAGCCCGGTGCGTCGGGCGTACTCCCGGGATTGCTCGGCTCCCGCGTCCATCAGGAAAATCTTGCCGACCGCGGTGATGTGCAGGGGTGCCCGGTCGCCGACCAGGTGCACGATGCGCATCATGGAGCGCCCGCCGAGGACGCGCTCGATGTAGACAATCTCGTCCCCCTGACGCACCGAGAGGTTGACGCTCTCGTGCAGGGTCCGGTGGAGTTTCTCCATGTGGGGCAAAGCTTCCTGGCGCACGTTGAGGCGCGACTTAACCACGTGCCCGAGCTCGAGGAGCCGTATGCCGAGCCGGTAGGCGCCGGGCTCCACCCGGTCCACCAGCCGGTGCTCCACCAGTACCGCCAGGATGCGGTGGGCGGTGGACGGATGTAGCCCGGTTTCCCCCGACAGCTGCTTGAGGGACGAGGGCCGGGCGTGTTCCGCCAGGGTCTCCAGCAGCATCATCGTGCGCTCGAGCACCTGGACCCGGGTCTTGGTAGCGGGACCTGCTGGTTTCATCGCGGGCAACGGAAATGAAAGCGTAGCTGAATTTTAGGATGGGGAACGGCGCGTCACAATCGCTTGGGTCGGGCGGCGCTGTGCTATGATCTCCAGGTCAACGCGCCTTTCCAATGCCCACATGCGTGTCGGTCTTTTCGTCACCTGCCTGGTTGACCTGATGCGTCCGCGCATCGGTTTCGCGGCGATCACGCTGCTGGAGAGCGCCGGCTGCGAGGTGGTATTTCCCGAGACCCAGACCTGCTGCGGGCAGCCGGCCTACAATTCCGGCGACCGTGAGGCGGCGCAGCTTCTGGCGCGGAAAGTCTTGCGGGAGTTCAGGCACTGTGACTACGTGGTGGCGCCATCCGGGTCCTGCAGTGGCATGATCCGGGAACATTTTCCGGAGCTGTTCCGGGGCGAGCCCGAGTACGAGGACATGCGGGGGCTTGCGGCCCGCACCTTCGAGCTCACGGACTTCCTGGTGAACCGGGCACGGCTTGGGGATGTCCCCGGCCGCTTCGACGGCGTGGTGACTTACCACGATTCCTGCGCCGGGCTGCGGGAAATGGGGGTGAAGCACCAGCCCCGGCAGTTGCTGGCCAAGGTTGCGGGTCTCCAGCTAAAGGAAATGGAGAGATCCGAGACCTGCTGTGGTTTCGGGGGAACCTTTTCCATCAAGTACGGCGAGATCTCAGCGAAACTGGCGGACAACAAGTGTCAAGACGTCCAGGCGTCGGGCGCGGACGCGCTGGTGCTCGGGGACCTCGGCTGTATGCTCAACATTGAGGGCCGGCTGCGGCGCATGGGGGACCACAAGACGAGGGTGCTCCACGTTGCGGAAGTCCTTGCCGGCATCGAGGGTGAATAGGGAGGGTTCTCGAATGCAGTCCCGCTTCACCCAATGGCGATCCGCGGTGCTGGCTCCTCGGCGTGTCGCGTCGAGTCCGGTCTGAGGGCCATGCAAGTCCGCTCCATGCACTTCAAGGCGGCGGCGAGCCAGAAGCTCGCCGACCGGCGCCTGCAGGACGCCCTCAGGAAAACCCAGGGAAAGTTCGTCGCCGGGCGCGCCCAGGCCATTCTCGAACTCGAAAATTTCGACGAGATCCGGGATGCGGCCCGACGCATTCGCGACCGGGTGCTGGAGCACCTGGATCTTTACCTGGAGCAGTTCGAGCGCAACGCGACCGCCCGTGGCGCGGTGGTGCACTGGGCCGAAAACGCTGAGGAGGCCAACCGCATCATCTGCGACATTGCCCGTGTCCATGGCGTGAAGAAAGCGGCCAAGTCAAAATCCATGGTTAGCGAGGAATGCGCGCTCAACGATGCGCTGGAGGCGGCGGGCGTGCAGGTCGTGGAAACCGACCTCGGCGAATACATTCTGCAACTCGCCAACGAGCCGCCCTCCCATATCGTCGCGCCGGTGGTGCACAAGAGCAAGGACGAGATCTCGGATCTTTTCGAGCGGCACCATCAGCGCGCCCGCAAGGAGTCGGTTCCGGATCTGTGCCGGGAGGCGCGGGAAGTCCTGCGCCCCCACTTTCTTTCGGCGGACATGGGGATCTCCGGCGCCAACTTTATCGTGGCCGAGACCGGCAGCACGCTGATCGTAACCAACGAGGGGAATGGCCGGCTGTGCACCACCATGCCCAGGGTGCACGTGGCGATCACCGGCATCGAGAAAGTGGTGCCCACCCTCGAGGACGTCACGACCCTGCTCCGGCTGCTGCCGCGCTCCGCCACCGGACAGTCCATCACCAACTACGTGTCGGTGACGACCGGGGTGAGAGCGCCGGGGGAGGAAGACGGCCCGGAGCACTTCCACATCGTGCTTGTGGACAACGGTCGCAGCAGGCTTCTGGGCACGGACTTCCAGGCCATGCTTCGGTGCATACGCTGCGGAGCCTGCATGAATCACTGCCCTGTTTACCAGACCATTGGCGGCCACGCCTACGGATGGGTGTATCCCGGACCCATGGGATCGATCCTCACGCCTTCCTATGTGGGCATCGAAAACGCCCTGGACCTGCCCAACGCCTCGACCCTGTGCAACCAGTGCGGCGTGGTATGCCCGGTAAAGATCCCGTTGCCGGAGCTGCAGCGAAAATTGCGGGAGAAGCAGGTGGAACGGCGGCTGCGCCCGTGGACGGAGCGCCTGGCGCTCCGACTCTGGGCCTACGCCGCAGCCCAGCCGGAAATTTATTCCCTCGGCGCCCGGCTCGCGGCGCGCATGCTCCGCCGCATGGGCGGCAGCGAACGCCTTATTCACCGCCTGCCGCCTGGAGCATCGGGTTGGACCCAGGGACGGGACATGCCGGCTCCGGAAGGAAAGACCTTCCACGAACTCTACCGGCAGCGCAGCGCTGGTCGCTGAAACCCGCCGGCCAACGTCCGGCGCGAGATTGATTAGACGACGAGGAGACCCGCAGCCATGATGGAAGGTATCGTGCCCCTTTGGATCAACGGCCGCGAAACGCCAACACGCAGCACGCGCTTCGGCGAGATCACCAATCCGGCGACGGGAAAGGTCATCCGCAAGGTCCCGCTGGGAACTTCGGAAGACGTGAATGCCGCGGTGGGCGCCGCAACGGCGGCGTTCCAGGAGTGGCGGGCAACGCCGCCGGTGCGGCGGGCGCGAATCCTCACGCGATTTCGTGAGCTGATGGAGGCCCACCGCTCCGACCTGACGCGGCTGATCAGCGAGGAGCACGGCAAGACCCTGCCGGATGCGGCCGGTTCGGTCCAGCGCGGCATTGAGGTCATCGAGTTCGCCAGCGGAGTGCCTCACCTGCTGAAGGGGGAGCATGCCGAGGATGTCGGGCGCGGCATCGACTGCCATTCCATGCTGCAGCCTCTGGGCGTGTGCGCCGGCATCACGCCCTTCAACTTTCCGGCGATGGTGCCGCTCTGGATGTTCCCCGTGGCTATAGCCTGCGGCAATGCCTTCGTGCTGAAACCGTCCGAGAAGATTCCCTCCACCAGCATGCGCATGGCGGAGTTGTTCAAGGACGCCGGCTTGCCGGACGGCGTATTCAACGTTGTGCACGGTGACAAGGAGGTGGTGGACGCGCTGTTAACCCATCCGGAGGTGCACGCCATTTCCTTTGTTGGTTCCACGCCGGTGGCGCGTTACATCTACCAGACCGGCGCGGCCCACGGGAAACGCGTCCAGGCACTGGGCGGCGCCAAGAACCATGCGGTGGTAATGGCGGACGCCGACCTCGATTTCGCGGCCGACCAGGTGATCGGTGCCGCCTACGGTTCCGCCGGCGAACGCTGCATGGCCATCTCGGCGGTGGTGGCGGTGGGGGATGCTGGCGACGCCCTGGTGGAGCGTATCCGCGACAAGGCGGCCAAGCTGGTGGTGGGCCCCGGGGATCGCCACGGGGTCGAGATGGGACCGCTGATCTCCCGCGCCCACCGCGACAAGGTCAAGGGCTACGTGGATCAGGGAGAGCGCGACGGCGCGAGGCTCGTGCTGGACGGCCGCGGGCTGCGGATCACGGGGCACGAAGATGGTTTCTTCCTGGGGCCGACCCTGTTTGATCACGTCAGGCCGGAGATGAGCATCTACCGGGACGAGATTTTCGGCCCGGTGCTGGTGGTGGTTCGCGCGGCCAGCCTGGACGAGGCCATCGCGCTGGTGAACAGCAATGCCTACGGCAACGGCACTGCCATCTTCACGCGGTCCGGCCACGCCGCCCGCCGGTTCCAGAACGAAATCGAGGTCGGCATGGTGGGCGTCAATATCCCGATTCCGGTGCCGATGGCGTTCTTTTCTTTCGGCGGCTGGAAGAACTCCCTGTTTGGCGATCTCCACGTTCATGGCATGGAGGGGGTGTATTTCTACACGCGAACCAAGGTGATTACCTCGCGCTGGCCGGCGGACGAGGCGGCGCCAAGGGGCGTCACCACAGTCATGCCGACCCACGGCTAGGACCTGGCCCCGGAGGCTCGGAATCCCGGGCGCCGGGATCGCGGTCGCGCCCCCAATGGCTGTTTCCTGTGCATCGTGTCGTCTTCCTTGACCGTTCCTCGTTTCCGCCGGCCCTGCGCTCGCCCCGCTTTGAGCACGAGTGGATTGATTTCTCCCAGTCTGCGCCGTCCGAGGTCGTGGACCGGTTGCGGGGGGCCACCATCGCCATCACCAACAAGGTGCGATTGGAGCGCAGGCACATCGAGGAACTGCCGGCGCTGCGCATGGTTGCCGTATGCGCTACCGGGACCGACAACGTCGATCTGGAGGCCTGCCGCGCCCAAGGCATCGTGGTTTCCAACATCCGGGGCTACGCCCGCCATGCGGTTCCGGAGCACGTGTTTGCCCTTACACTGGCGCTGCAGCGCAACCTCTTGGCATACCGCGAGGACATCCGCCGCGGATTGTGGCAGCAGGCCGAGCATTTCTGCCTTTTCAACCATCCGAACCGCGACCTCTACGGAACCCGGCTCGGCATCGTAGGCCGCGGCGTATTGGGACAGGCGGTAGGGGCGCTGGGCGAGGCATTCGGGATGAGAGTCAGCTTTGCCGAGCACAAGGGCGCCAAAATCGTCCGTCGGGGATACCAGAAATTCGAAGAGATCCTTGAAACCAGCGAGGTGCTGACCCTGCACTGCCCGCTCACACCAGAGACCCGCAGCATGATCGGCGCGCCGGAACTTCGGCGCATGCAACGCCATGCGCTGCTTATCAACACGGCGCGAGGCGGACTCGTGGATGAGCCAGCGCTGGCGGCGGCCCTGGTGCAGGGCGTAATCGCGGGCGCGGGCTTCGATGTTCTGTCCCGGGAGCCGCCACAAGACGGAAATCCGCTCCTGGATCTGGATCTTCCGAATTTCATCCTAACTCCCCACGTGGCCTGGGGAAGCGATACGGCCATGAACGCCATGGCCGACCAGTTGGTGAAGAATATCGAGGCTTTCGTGGCCGGTGCACCCCGTAACCGGGTTGCCTAGCGCGATTGCTGGGGCATAATAGACGCGCCTGGTGATCCGGGCTCAAGCCGGAGAGAAATCGTGAGCGCGAAACAGCGCATTATAGAAAAAATCCGTGCGGCGCGCGGGAAACAAGCGGAGCCTTCGGCCCCGGTGCGGGCAGCCGTGGAGCGTTATCTGGCCCAGCATCCGGAAGGGCCGCGTCCCCGGTCCGACTGGGACGCCCTGGCCCGATTCCGGGAGCGGGCCACCGCCCTTTCCAGCACGGTGGACGTGATTCCGTCCGTGGAAGGCGTCCCGGCGGCCGTCGCCGGTTATCTGAAAGCTCAACAGCTGTCGCTGGAAGCGGTGATATGGCCCGCTTTCAAGGCGCTCGACTGGAGCCGCGGAGGAGTCGCGGTGGAAGCGCGGCAAGCGCGGGGCGACGACCTGGTGGGCATCACCGGTGCGTTCTGCGCCGTTGCCGAGACGGGAACCCTGATGCTCATCTCCGGCGCTTTCACGCCGGCCGCCGTGAGCTTGTTGCCTGAAACCCATATCGCGGTGGTGCCGGTTTCGCGTATCGTCAAGGGCATGGAAGAGGCCTGGAGCCTGCTGCGCGCCGAATGCGCCGCGATGCCGCGGGCGGTGAATTTTGTCTCGGGGCCCTCCCGCACCGCGGACATCGAGCAAACCATCAATCTCGGAGCCCATGGACCTTACCGGGTGCACATCATCCTGACGGCCTCGGACTGATCCGTGGCCCGTTTCCAGGGTCTTTCTCCGACCCGCCGGGTTTGCTTGCGACCATGAACGCGCTCTGGCTTCCCTGGCTGAAGTTCGCCATCTGCGCGGGGCTCATCGGCTATGCGGGGTCGCGTCTCTCCCGCTATGGCGACATCATTGCCGACAAGACCGGCCTCGGCGCGACCTGGGTCGGGCTCGTTCTGCTTGCCACGGTGACCTCGCTCCCGGAATTGATCACCGGTGTCAGCTCGGTGGCTATTGCCGGGGTGCCGAACATCGCCGTAGGCGACGTGATGGGAAGCTGCGTGTTCAATCTCCTTCTCATCGTGGTATTGGATTTCCTGCACCGCGGTGAATCCTTGTACACCCGGGCGAGCCAAGGACACATCCTGTCGGCAGGATTCGGTGTGATCCTGATCGGGTTCGCGGGGTTCAGCCTGGTGCTGGGCGATGGCGCCGAGGCCGTAGCCATCGGGCACGTGGGCTTGTACACGCCCATCATCCTGTTTCTGTACGCCCTTGCCATGCGCACCGTATTCCAGTTCGAACAGCGCCAGCGGGTCGAGTATGCGGAAAAGGCGGCGGAGCGGTACCCCGACGTTTCCCTCCGGACGGCGGTGGTGCGCTACTTCCTGGCGTCAGCACTCGTGGTTTCGGCAGGGGTATGGCTTCCTTTCATAGGGGTGGAATTGGCGCTGGTCATGGGCTGGAACGACAGCTTCGTGGGAACTCTGTTCGTGGCCTTCGCGACCTCGGTGCCGGAGCTGGTGGTCACCGTTTCGGCGCTGCGCATCGGTGCCCTGGACATGGCCATCGGTAATCTTCTTGGCAGCAATCTGTTCGACGTGGCGATCCTGGCCGTGGACGACATCTTCTTCATCGAAGGGCCGCTTCTGTCCCACGTTTCCCAGATCCATGTGGTTTCGGCGATCTCGGCCATCATGATGACCGGTGTGGCGATCGTGGGCTTGTTCTACCGCGCAGTATCACGCTTGTTCAAGACGGTGGGTTGGGTAAGCCTGTTCCTGTTCGTGATCTACCTGGTAAATTCCTACTTGCTGTTCCTGGCGGGGGAATAGGGGGCCGCCCGCCTCTGTGCCCACCTTCCGGGCGTCGTATAATGATATCGGGGCGCGAGTGTCCTGCGTCCTTCCGAAAATGAATTCCATGACAGGGACAGACCCCAGCCGCAGCGACTACCGCCGGCCCGGGGCGGCGCGGCCAACCTGCCGTGTGACCGCGAGGAACAATGTCTGAATTTGGCTTTTTGCCCTCGTTTCCCCTTCCGTCCAGCGCAGTGTTGCTGTTCGGCACTCTGATGCTGGCGGGGCTGGTCGGGGGGTGGGCGGTCGAGCGGTTCCTCAGCCTCCCGCGCATCGCGGGCTATGTGATCACCGGCCTGGTGCTTGGACCCGGCGGCGTGAGCTTGCTCGATCCGGGGACGCTGCACGATGCGCGCATCTTCATGGATATCGCCCTTGGTTTGGTGCTTTACGACCTGGGCCACAGAATCCGTCTGCGCTGGCTGGTGCGAGAGCGGTGGCTGCTGGTGACCGGCGTGTCGGAGGGCTTCGCGGCTTTCGCCGCAATTTTCGCGGTATTGCTGTTTATCGGAGAGGCCCCCCTGCCGGCGGCGATGGCGGCCACCATCGGCATGGCCAGTTCGCCCGCGGTGGTACTGGTGGTGGCGCGGGATTTGCGAGCCGAGGGCCAGGTCACGGAGCGGGCACTGAACCTGGTGGCCATCAACAGCGGGCTCGCCGTGCTCGTCTTCACCCTGCTCATTTCGTATGCTCACCTTGAGCAGGATGCCGGCTGGGCCGTCGCTGCGGCGCACCCGGCGTACCTGCTGCTGGGCTCGGCCCTGCTGGGATTGGCGATGGGGCTTCTCGGCATCGCTCTGGCGCGGTGGATCGGCAAACGGGAGGACGCACAGCTCATTTTGGTACTGGCCCTGATCGCGGTCACCACCGGGCTCGCCCGGCAGCTGAACCTGTCGGTGATCCTGGCGTTGCTTGCCCTCGGAGTATTTTCGAGGAACCTGGACCGGCGCCATGCGATGCTCCCGGTGGAGCTCGGCCACGCGTTCCAGTTTTTTGTCGCCGTGCTGTTCGTCCTGACCGGCGCGAGCCTGAGGCTCGACGCGCTGCTGCCGACCGCGATGGGGGTGGGGCTCTATGTGCTGGCGCGGCTGGTGGCGAAAATGACCGTGATCGGCACCCTGTCGCGGTTGAGCGGGCTGAGCTTCCGCCAAGGGGTTCTCCTCGGTCTCTCCCAGCTGCCCATGGCCGGTACGGCAATAGTGCTGGTGGAGAGCACCGCCTCCTTCTATCCGGAATTCGGAATCCGTCTTGCCGGCATGGTGTTCGCGGCGGTTGCGCTGCTGGAGATCCTAGGACCGGTCGCTACTCAGGTTGCGTTCAAATTGGCGGGCGAGGCGGGCGGCGCGAGGGAGCAATGACCGAAGCCACGGAGCGGCTGGTTTTCAAGCGCTCGGAGCCGTTTCGGCTCGGGGTCGAGATCGAGCTGCAGATCGTCAACACCCGTGACTACAATCTGAGCCGGGGCGCGCCCGATTTGCTGCGGCTGACCGGAAAGCAGCGGCACGCTGGCGAGATCAAACCGGAAATCACGGAAAGCATGGTCGAGATGGCAACTTCCATCCATTCGAGCCACGACTCGCTGCTGCGGGAGCTGCTCGAAATGCGCGACTTGCTGGTGCGCGGCGCCGACCGCCTGAATCTCGCGATTTGCGGGGGCGGCTCGCATCCGTTCCAGAAATGGAGCGAGCAGCGGATTTTCGCCCGGCCAAGGTTCGCCCACCTCTCCGATCTTTACGGCTACCTGGCCAAGCAATTCACGGTGTTTGGCCAGCACATTCATGTCGGCTGCGGCAACGGCGACGATGCCATTCACCTGCTTCACGGCCTCTCCCGCTACATTCCCCACTTCATCGTGCTTTCGGCGTCTTCTCCGTTCTTTCAGGGGCATGACACCTCTTTTGCGTCGTCGCGGCTCAACGCCATCGCCGCGTTTCCGCTTTCCGGCTACATGCCTTTTGTTTCCTCCTGGGACGAGTTCAACGATTACTTCCGCACCATGCAAGACCTTGGCATTGTAGAGAGCATGAAGGATTTCTACTGGGATATTCGCCCCAAGCCGGAATTCGGCAGCGTGGAGATGCGAGTCTGCGATACGCCGCTTACCTTGGAGCAGGCCGCAGGGCTCGCGGCTTACGCCCAGGCCCTCGCGCGGAGCATTCTTGCCGAACCTAGGACGGCGGCGCGCCCCGACAGTTATTTCGTCTACACCTACAACCGATTCCAGGCCTGCCGCTTTGGCTTTGACGGCCTGCTGGTGGACCCGCAAACCCGTCAGCACCGGACGTTGCGGGAAGACATCTTGGAGACCTTGGCCAGCCTGGAGGCGAAAGCGGCTGAATTCGGTTCCAGCCAGGCGCTGGGTGCATTGGCAAGGCAGGCCGAGTCGCGGCAGAACGGAAGCGCGTGGTTGCGCGACGCCATGGCCAGGGCCGGCTCCCTGCATGACGTGGTGCGGCTGCAGGCGGAGCTGTGGGCGGGGCGGCTCGAGAGCGATGAATGACCTCTGCCCGGCTCGGGTTGACACGACCCATGCCTCTGTTATTATCTTGCAATATTAATTTGCCCAAATGAGTTTGCAGGGCAAATCTAGTTCGGTTTCGTCCGCGCGTCCCTGACGGGCGGCGATTGCAAGCGGCAACAGAGGAGCTCTGACAAACGCCCCGCAAGGGGCGTTTTTTTGGCCCAGGGCGCGCGCGTTTGGACTAGATCTCCGACAGGGGCGTCATGGCGGCCCTCTCGTCCCGGATCCGCATGAGACTGACCAGCGCATTGAGGCTCGCATCCAGGGAGCGCAGTTCGCTTTCCGGAAGCTGTCCGAGCGCGTCGGGCAGCACGCCGCGCGCCGGCCGGGGGGCCTTGGACACCACGGCCAGACCGCTGGGCGTGGCGAACAGCCGCACTATGCGCTGGTCCGGCCCCTTTCGCTCCCTTCGAATCAGTTTTCGGTGCTCGAGCTTGTCAAGGAGGTTGCTGGCGGTGGACTGGTGGATGGACATGGCGCGCGCCAGCTCCGAGACGCTCAACCCCGGGCTCTCGCACAGTTCCCAAAGCGCCCACAGCTGGGCGCCGCTGACGCCGCATTGCTTCTCCACCCAATGAAAGTGTTTCTGGGCTGATCTAAACACCAGGCGGAACTTCTGGAGCACCCCCAAGACTTGCTCCTGATGCTGTTGATCGGGCGCGATGGAATGGGGGAGCGCTCCAGGCGCCAGTTTCGCTTTGCGCGCAGAGGGGGGGAGCGCTTTGGATTTCATGAGCGCGGGGCGCCAAGGCGAAGTGACGGTGGCGGCCCAAGCCTTGTGCTCATGCGCGCTGCGCAAGCACTTGAACGCCCTGAGCCCGGCAGGCTCGCCGGCTCGATGGAAGGCCGTGTTGACATCATGCGCGGGGATTCTAGGGCCCGGTGGAGGGTGTTGCAACCAGCAACAGGTGGTGGAGCGCCCGCCCCCAGGTCCGGTCCTTGGACCCAAGGCGATGCTGCCATGGCTTGTGCTGGCCCGCTTGCTACGCATAGAATCCAGCGACCCGAACAAAAACGCGGCCCCGCCGCGAGCCGTGCTTTGCGCGTTGCGCAAGTATGCTCGCCGCCGGAGCGACGGGGCGTAGCACTGTCGCCCGTCACGGGCCGCGGCGTTGCAAGCGCAAGGACCTACCGCAGATTGGCTCGTCCGCCATGTTATACGCCATCAGTTCCGCGCTGACCCTGTTCGGGTTCTGGCTGCTGCTGTCGGGATACTTCACGCCCTTTCTGCTGTCCGCAGGGGCCGGATGCGCCATCGCGGTGGCGGCCTTTGGGCGTCGCATGGCGGTGATCGACCGGGAAGGCCACCCGGTTCACCTCACCGGCCGGGCTTTCATTTTCTGGCCGTGGCTCGCCAAGGAAATCGTGAAGTCGACGTGGGACGTGTCGCGGATCATCGTCAATCCAAGGCTTCCCATCAGCCCCAACCTGGTTCGGGTGAGAACCAGCCAGAAGACGCCGGAAGGGGTTGTGACTTTCGCAAACTCCATCACCCTGACCCCGGGGACCATCTCGATCGACGTCTCCGAGAAGGAGATCCTGGTTCACGCGCTGACCAGGGAGGGTGCCGAGGGATTGGCGAGCGGAGACATGGACCGGCGCGTGACGCGTTTCGAGGGGTTCTCCTGATGTTCGCCGCGGCGACCCTGGCACTACTGGCCACCCTGACGCTGGTGCTGGTGCGGGCCCTTGCCGGGCCCACCGTTTTCGACCGCGTGCTGGCGGGCAACACCATCGGGACCGTCGCGGTGCTGCTGCTGGCCGTGATCGGATTCCTGGGCGGGCGACCGGATTTCCTGGATCTCGCCATCGTCTATGCGCTGCTGAATGTCATCGCCACCATTGCCATCCTGAAGTTCTTCGAGTTCGGCAGCCTGGGCGATCCCGAGGAACCGGAGGAGCAAGATTGAGCGCGCTGCTTGACGGCCTGAGCTGGGTCTGTCTCCTGGCGGGCGGGGCATTCTGCGTTGTCGGAGCCGTTGGCATGCTGCGTATGCCTGACCTTTTCACCCGCATGCACGCCGCCAGCGTCGTCGACACCTTGGGAGCCGGCCTCATCCTTTTCGGTCTGCTGCTGCAGGCGCCATCGTGGCAGGTGGGGGCAAAGCTGGCGGTGATCATGGTGCTGCTGGTGTTCACCTCGCCCGCCGCGACCCACGCTCTGGCCAAGGCGGCGGTGGCGCGGGGGCTCAAGCCCCAACTGGATAAAACGGGAGACGAATCATCGAGTTCCTGATCGACGTTGTGCTGCTGGTGCTGCTGCTGGCCTCGGCGCTGGCCATAGTCCGCGCGCGCAACCTGTTCGCGGTCGTGGTCCTTTCCGGGATTTACAGTTTCATCATGGCGACCCAGCTCACCGTCCTCGATGCGGTTGACGTTGCCATGACCGAGGCCTCGGTGGGCGCCGGAATTTCGACCGTGCTGCTGCTGGGCACCCTTTACCTGACGGGCAGCGAGGAGGCGGCGCCGGGCCACCGGCCGATTCTGCCGCTGTTGGTTGCCCTTGCCACTGCGGGGATCCTGATCTACGGAACCCTGGGCATACCGGTGTTCGGGGACCCGTCGGGTGCCATCCACCAACACGTGGCGCCCCGTTATCTGCAAGAAGCCGTGGAAGCCACGGGCATACCGAACGTCGTCACCGCGGTCCTTGCGAGCTATCGCGGCTACGACACGCTGGGGGAGACCACGGTGATCTTCACCGCGGGCATCGGCGTGATCCTGCTCCTCGGCATCGGGCGCCGGGTGCGGGAACGCGCCCAAGGGCCGGGCGGCGGCATGCAAGAGTATCTTGTGCTGCGGGTCATAGCCAAGCTGCTGATCCCCTTTGCCCTGCTGTTCGCACTTTATGTCCAGTTCCACGGAGACTTCGGTCCAGGGGGCGGATTCCAGGCCGGCGTCATCCTCGCGGCCGGAGTGATTTTCTACGCGGTCATTTTTGGGCTCACCAAAGCCCAGAAGCTGGTTCCGCCCCGTCTGGTCGAGATCCTGGTTGCTCTCGGCGTCGCGGTCTACGCGTTGGTGGGGGCACTCGGTTTGATGCTGGGGGGCAATTATCTGGACTATTTCGTTCTCGACCATGATCCGGTGCACGGACAGCACCGCGGCGTGTTCTGGGTGGAGGCGGGTGTGTGCATCACCGTGGCAGGCGTGATGCTGGCAATCTTCTATGCCTTTGCCGGGCGCCGCCGCCGGCCCGATTCCAGGTCATGACCTTCACCGCCCACTTTAACTACTGGGTGGCGATGGCGTTGCTGACCGTAGGGCTGTATATCGTCATCGCCCGCGGCAATCTGGTGAAGAAGCTGGTGGGCCTCTCCATATTTCAGACCTCTGTCTATCTCCTCTACATCTCGGCCGGCAAGATCATCGGCGGCACGGCTCCCATCATTGCGGAGGGATTACGGGTCTATTCCAACCCGCTGCCCCACGTCCTGATCCTGACGGCCATTGTGGTGGGCGTGGCGACCCTCGCCCTGGGCCTCGCCCTGGTGGTGCGCATCAAGGAAGCCTACGGCACCATCGAAGAAGACGAGATCCACAGCCAGGACGAGGAGCCGTGATCGCGCATCACCTTCCGGCCCTGCAGGTCGTGGTGCCGCTGCTCGCGGCGCCCCTGTGCGTCATGCTGCGCGGTGCCCGCGCTGCCTGGCTCATCGCGCTGGGCGTCTCCTGGGCGATGTTTATCGTGGCGGGATCGCTTCTGGCGCGGGTGCTGCGGGAGGGAGTGATCTCCTATGCCCTCGGTAGCTGGGAGCCGCCCTGGGGCATCGAGTACCGCGTCGATCTCCTCAACGCTTTCGTGGTGGTGTTGGTTTCCCTGGTGGGAGCGCTGGTCATCAGCTACAGCCGGGAGAGCGTGGACCACGAGGTGCGGCGCGAGCAGCATTACCTGTTCTATGCGGCCTACCTCCTGTGCCTTGCCGGCCTGCTCGGCATTGCGATCACCGGAGACGCCTTCAACGTGTTCGTATTCCTGGAGATTTCTTCGCTTTCGACCTACGTCCTCATCGCCCTGGGCCGGGACCGCCGCGCCCTCACCGCTTCCTACCAGTACCTGATCATGGGCACCATCGGGGCCACTTTCATCGTCATCGGCGTCGGGCTCCTCTACCTGATGACGGGGACCCTCAATATGCACGACCTCGCCCAGCGCCTGCCCGCGGTCGAACACACGCGGCCGGTGCTGGCGGCCCTGGCCTTCCTCACCGTGGGCATCTCGCTCAAGCTCGCGCTGTTTCCCCTGCACCTGTGGCTGCCCAACGCCTATGCGTTCGCGCCTTCCGTCGTCACGGCATTCCTCGCCGCGACCGCCACCAAGGTGGCCGTTTATCTTCTGCTGCGATTCTACTTCACGGTATTCGGGGCGCCCCTCGTGCTGGGTGAAATGCCGTTGCCGGAGATCCTTCTTGCCTTGTCCCTGGCGGCCATGTTTGCCATGTCCACGGTGGCGATTTTCCAGGACGACGTGAAGCGCATGCTGGCCTATTCCAGCGTCGCCCAGATCGGCTACATCACTCTGGGAGTGAGCACCGGGACCGCGGCCGGGCTCACGGGAACGGTGGTGCACCTGTTTAATCACGGCATTACCAAGGGCTCCCTGTTCCTGCTGCTGGGCTGCATGGCCATGGGCATGAGGCGCATCACCCTGCAGCACATCCGGGGCATCGGCAGGATCATGCCCCTAACCACTTTCGGCGTGGTGGTCGGAGGCCTGAGCCTGATCGGCGTGCCCCTCACCGTGGGCTTCGTGAGCAAGTGGTACCTGGTACTCGGCGCCCTGGAGCGGGGCTGGTGGTGGGTCGCGGCCCTGATCCTCGCAAGCTCCCTGCTGGCCGTGGTCTATGTGTGGAGGATCGTGGAGGCGGCCTACTTCAAGGCTCCCGGCGAGCAGGTGGCAAAGCTGAGGGAGGCGCCCCTCTCCATGCTGGTCCCGGCGTGGGTCCTGGTGGTGGCGACGTTGTACTTCGGCGTGGACACGCGATTCACCGCCGGAGTTGCGGCGCGGGTGGCTGAACTCCTGCTGGGAGGATTCCGATGAGCCCGGCCTGGGCCATCGCGGTTCCCCTAGGGGGCGCGGCGCTGATCGCCGCCGCCGGGGCGAGACCCAATCTGCGGGAGACCGTGACCCTTTCCACCGCGGCCCTGCTGCTGGGGGTGGTGGCGTCGCTGGTTCCCGAAGTCCTGGCGGGCGGGCATCCCTCTGCCGTCCTTGCGGAAGTCTTTCCCGGGATCGCCCTGCGCCTGGAGGTGGAGCCCCTCGGGATGCTGTTCGCGCTCATCGCCTCGGGTCTCTGGATCGTGAACTCGATCTATTCCATCGGTTACATGCGCGGGAACCGGGAACAGAATCAGACCCGGTTCTACGTCTGCTTCGCCCTGGCCCTGGCGGCGACCATGGGTGTGGCCTTCGCCGGCAACCTGCTCACGCTGTTCGTTTTCTACGAGCTGCTGACCCTCTCCACCTACCCGTTGGTTACCCACTCCGGGAAGCCGGAGGCCATCGCGGGCGGGCGCACCTACCTCGGCGTCCTGATCGGCACTTCCATCGCGTTCTTGCTGCTGGGCATTCTTTGGACCTGGCAGATTGCCGGCACCCTGGAATTTGCCTGGGGCGGAATCCTGGAGGGAAGGGCGAGCAACGCGATGACCGGGCTGCTGCTCGCGCTCTACATGTTCGGCATCGGCAAGGCGGCGCTGATGCCGTTCCACCGCTGGCTGCCGGCGGCGATGGTGGCGCCGACGCCGGTCTCGGCCCTGCTCCACGCGGTGGCGGTGGTGAAGGCGGGGGTGTTTTCCGTGGTCAAGGTCATCGTCTACGTGTTTGGCGTGGACAACCTCGCGGGAATGCACAGCGTGGACTGGCTGCCATTCGCCGCGGGATTCACCATCGTCATGGCGTCCCTGGTGGCGCTGCGCTCCGACAACCTCAAGCGGCGGCTCGCCTATTCAACCGTGAGCCAGCTCTCCTATGTGGTGCTGGCGGCCGCCTTGCTCACCCCCATTTCCATAGTCGGTGCCGCCCTGCACATTTCGGCCCATGCCCTGGGCAAGATAACGCTGTTCTTCGCCGCAGGTGCCATCTATACCGCGGCCCACAAGACCGAGGTGAGCCAGCTCGCCGGCATCGGCCGGCGCATGCCCTGGACCATGGGCGCGTTCGCGGTCGGAGCGCTGTCCATGATAGGCCTGCCGCCCTTCGCGGGATTCCTCAGCAAGTGGTACATCCTGCAGGCCGCCATGGGCACCGGCCAGACGGTGGCGGTGGCCGTGATTGTGGCCAGCACCCTGCTCAACGCCGGCTATTTCCTGCCCATTGTCTACAGCGCGTTTTTCAAAACGGGGCCGGCGGACGAGCAAGGCCACGGGCACGGCGAAGCGCCGCTGCCTATCCTGATTGCCCAGACCGCCACCGCCGCGGGGACCGTGGCGCTGTTCTTCTTCCCGGGCCTGTTCCTGGGCCTGGCCGATCGACTCGCGGGAGGCTGACTCATGGAGAAAAAGCCCTGGCTAACGCAGCCGGAAAACGTCCGGCTCCTGTGGCGCGGCTTCATTGCGGTACTCGTACTTACCGTGCTGCTGCAGCTGGCGATCCCGATCCACGGCCATTTCGGAATCGACGGCACCTTCGGCTTCTTCGCCTGGTACGGGTTCATTGCCTGCGCGGTGATGATCCTCGGCTCCAAGCTGGTTGGCGTGTTTCTGAAGCGCAAGGACACCTACTATGACGACTAGCGCCGTCCCGCTCGCGGCCCTGACCCTGATCGGGGGCGGCTTCCTGCTCCCCGGGCTCAAGGGTGGCGCGCGGGCTGGCGCGGTGCTGCTCCTGCCGCTGCTGGCGCTGTATTTCATCTGGGCGCTGCCGGAGGGAGGTGGGGCGGCGGTGCCGTTCCTCGACTATGAGCTCAACCCCGTGCGCGGCGACCGGCTGGGCCGCCTGTTTGCCACCATCTTCGCCATCATGGCGTTCGGGGGCGGACTGTTCGCCCTCAACCAGAAGAGCGTCCTCGAACTCGCGGCCGCCTTCGTCTACTCGGGCAGTGCCATCGGCGCCGCCCTTGCCGGCGACTTGATCACCCTCTTCATCTTCTGGGAAGTCATGGCCATCGGCTCCACCCTGGTGATCTGGAGCGCCGGGACGGATCTGGCTTACAAGGCGAGCATGCGCTACCTGATGATCCATCTTGGCGGGGGCGTGCTGCTGATGGCGGGCATCGCCGGGCAGGTGGCCCTCACCGGCTCCATCGCCTTCGAGCGCATGGATCTTGGGTATTGGCCCCAGTGGCTGATCCTGGCCGGCTTCCTGGTGAACGCGGGCGGCCCGCCGCTCTCGGCCTGGATCCCAGACGCCTATCCTGAGGCGTCCTTCAGCGGCACCGTGTTCCTTTCCGCCTTCACCACCAAGACCGCCGTGTACGTGCTGCTGCGGGGATTTGCCGGAAACGAGATCCTCATCGTGCTCGGGCTGATAATGGTGTTTTACGGCATCGTGTACGCGATCCTTGAAAATGACATGCGGCGCATCCTGGCTTACAGCATAGTCAACCAGGTGGGCTTCATGGTGACGGGCGCCGGGATCGGCACCGAGATGGCGGTGAACGGCGCGGCGGCCCACGCCTTCACCCACATCATTTACAAGGCGCTGCTGCTGATGTCGGCCGGCTCGGTGCTGTACATGACCGGCAAGCGCAAG
>DKBC01000212.1 GCA_002451065.1 Betaproteobacteria bacterium UBA6910 | reverse complement strand
TGATGGAGGTGTTCGCCGGCTTCCTGACCCACACCGATTTCCACTACGGCCGGCTGTTCAACTTCCTGAAGACGATCGGCGAGTGGGAGAACACGATCGTCATGTTCATCTCCGACAACGGCGCCAGCTCGGAGGGCGGGCCGAGCGGATCGGTGAACGAGAACAAGTTCTTCAACAACGTGCCGGACTCGCTGGAACAGAACCTGGCGATGCTCGACGAGTTGGGGGGGCCGTCCACCTTCAATCACTACGCCTGGGGCTGGACCTTCGCGGGCAACACCCCGTTCCGCCGCTGGAAGCGCGAGACCTACCGCGGCGGCATCAGCGACCCGTTCATCGTCCACTGGCCCAAGGGCATCCAGGCCAAGGGCCAGGTGCGCGCGCAGTATGCCCACGCCATCGACATGCTGCCCACGGTGCTCGACATGCTGGGCATCGAGGCCCCGACCAGCATCAAGGGGGTCACCCAGTCGCCCATCGAGGGCCACAGCTTTGCCCACGTGCTCGATGATGCCAAGGCGCCGACGCACCACATCACCCAGTACTTCGAGATGATGGGGCACCGATCCATCTATCACGACGGCTGGCGGGCCGTGTGCCCGTGGCCGGGAACGTCCTTCAAGGAAGCGGGCCTGTTCTTCGGAGCGCCGATCGACAAGGACAAGCTCACCGAGCTGGACGCCATGGGGTGGGAGCTGTATCACATCGAGAAGGACTTCGCCGAGAACCACAATCTCGCTGCCGAGAACAAGGCGAAGCTGATCGAGATGATCGCCACCTGGTACGTCGAGGCGGGCAAGTACAACGTGCTGCCCGTCGACTCGCGCGGCACCCTGCGCCTCGCGGAGGAGCGGCCGCAGATCGCGGTCGCCCGCACCAGCTACACCTACTACCCGGGCACGCAGATGGTGCCGGCCAACGCCGGCCCCGTGGTGTTGAACCGCCCCCACAGCATCACGGCCGACGTGGAGATCCCCAAGGGCGGCGCCGAAGGAGCGTTGCTCTCCTGCGGGGATGTCCAAGGGGGCTTCTGCCTCTACGTGAAGAACGGAACGCTCCAGTACGTCTACAACTACGTCGGCAGCCAGTTCTTCCACGTGGAATCGAAGGTTCCGGTTCCGGAGGGACGCCACCAGCTGCGCTTCGAGTTCGAGGTGACCGGCAAACCCGACGTCAAGAACGGCAAGGGTGCGCCGGGCCGCGGACAGCTCTACATCGACGGCAAGCTGGTGGGGCAGGCTGACATCCCCGCCACCATGCCGCTCACCTTAGGCATTGCCGGTGGCATCGTCTGCGGGGCCGACACCGGCTCGCCCGTCTGGAACAAGTACCAGCCACCGTTCAAGTTCAGCGGCACGCTCTTCAGCACGACCGTGGACGTGAGCGGCGAGCTGATCAAGGACGACGAGCACACCCTGAAAGTGCTCATGGCGCGGCAGTAGACAGCCCCGGCGACCGGCAGCCCACCCGGGCTGCCGGTCGCCGGGAGAGCAAGAGCGCCCTGGCAGCCCGCGGATTTCTACCCCGGCCCCAAGGTGCTTGACGGCAAGCGGGGCAACAGGCCTCGGCAGGGTTCACGATGCTGACCGTCGGCTGGCCACCTCAGGTCAATGAGTGATAGAAGAACCGAAACCTTGCCGAATGGAGGAGGGAACATGAAGACTGCTGGTGCCGCGTCAACAACCCCCAGCCTCGCCGCCGAGATGACGGGTCCGATTCCGGGTACCAAGATGACCGAGGAATACGTGCGCCTGGTCGGTCGCGACGCCTATTTCTGGGGTTGGCCCATGGTCAATGTGTACAATCGACGCCTCATGTACGAGAAGGTTCCAGAGATCATCCTGGCCGGGCCGGTGCCGGCCGCGCCGCTCAACCGGCTCGGGATGCTGACCGACTATGTCGTGCCTGAGGAGCGCATCGTCGCCTGCCCGAATCAGGACGTGGTCTACGGAGCCGGTGCGCTGGCGCTGGACAAGTCGCCTGTCGTGATCCAGGTTCCCGATTTTGGCGACCGTTTCTGGGTCTACCAGGTCGTCGACCTCCGCACCGACAGCTTCGCCTCTCTGGGGAAGATGTACGGCACGACGCCCGGTTTCTACCTGCTCGTCGGCCCGGGCTGGAATGGCGAAGTACCCAAGGGCATCACGAAGGTGTTCCGCGCCTCCACCAGCACCGGCTACGTCATCCCGCGGGTGTTCCAGGAGGATGCTGCCGCGGACAAACAGGCGGTCCAGAACGCACTCACGGGCATCATGATGTATCCGCTCGCCGAATACGACGGCAAGATCAAGGCCAAGGACTGGAGCGCGCTCCCGAAGCTGCCGTCCAAGTCGGACAGCGAGCAGGAGGTCTCGTGGGTCGTTCCGGAGAAGTTCTTCGACGTGCTCCCGCTGGTGCTCGCTGACGCAGCGCCGTTGCCGGGCGAGGAGGCGCGCTACGCGCAGCTAAACGCGGTGATGGCGGCGGCGACCCAGGACCCCGGGATCAGGCAGGTGCTCACACAGGCGGCCATTGATGCCGACCGGGAGCTGGTCAAGCCGCTCTTCGAGTTCCGCAACTGGGGCCTGCAGCTGGCGCACAATTGGAGTACACAGACCAACGGGGCGGCCTTCGGTACCGATTATTTCACGCGAACTGCAGTCGCGAAATCCAACATCTTCGTCAACAAGCCGGGCGAGACCAAGTATTTCTACCAAGACCTCGACGCTAACGGTCAGCGTCTGCACGGTGGGAGCCGGTACACGATAACGTTCAGCAAGGGGCAAACCCCGCCAGTGCACGGCTTTTGGTCGCTAACCCTTTACAATGAGCATCACTTCTTCATTCCGAACGAGATCAATCGATACTCGCTCGGCACGAAGAACAGCGCGCTGAAATACAACAAGAACGGTTCGCTGACGATCTATGTGCAAGCTGATGCGCCAGCTGACGCGCAGCGGGATAACTGGCTGCCTGCGCCCAAGGGTGCTGCCTTCACGCTGTACATCCGATCCTACTGGCCAGAGGTGGCCATTACGGACGGCTCCTGGACACCGCCAGCCTTGGTGAAGGTGCAGTGATCGCCGTAATCAGCTAACAATCCGTTGCAACGGGCGGCGCTCC
>DKBC01000072.1:9804-18077 GCA_002451065.1 Betaproteobacteria bacterium UBA6910 | reverse complement strand
GGCCAGCGTGTACTGGATCAGGTCATTGGTACCGATGGAGATGAAATCCAGCTTGCGCAGGAAATGGGCGAGGGCCAGGGCCGCGGCCGGAACCTCGATCATGCCGCCCACCGTTATCTCGCGGTCGAAGCGGGTGTGCTCGTCGGCCAGGCTCTGCTTGGCGCGCTCGATGGCATTGCGGGCGAGCACCACCTCCTGGGGGCTGGACAGCATCGGAATCAGGATACGGATCTTCCCGTAGAAGGATGCCCGGAGAATCGCCCGCAGCTGGGTATGGAACATCAGCGGCTCGGCGAGGCAAAGCCGGATCGCGCGCAGGCCCAGCGCGGGGTTGGGGGCGATCCGGCCGTCGCCGTTCAGGTGCTTGTCCGCTCCCAGGTCGAGGGTGCGAACCGTGACCGGCTTCCCTGCCATGGCCTCGGCGACGCTGCGATAAGCCTCGAACTGCTCGTCCTCGTCGGGAAGGTCCTCGCGGTTGAGAAACAGGAATTCCGAGCGGAACAGACCGATGCCGCTGGCGCCGCTCTCCTTCACCTGCTCGATGTCTTCCGGCAGCTCGATATTGGCATGCAGCTCGACCGAAGTACCGTCCAGGGTGGTGGCGCGCGTGGTCCGGATGCGCTTCAGCTTCTGCCGCTCGAGCTCCCACTGCTCCTGGCGCAGCTTGTACTCGGCCAGCACCTGGCTGTCGGGATTGACGATGACGATGCCCTGGGCGCCGTCGACAATCAGCAGGTCGTTCTCCCGGATCAGCTGCCGCCCGTGGTGCAGGCCCACCACTGCGGGGATCGAAAGGCTGCGCGCGATGATGGCGGTGTGGGACGTGGTACCGCCCACGTCGGTGAGGAAGGACGCGAAGGGATGCTGCTTGAACTGGATGACATCCGCCGGCGACAGGTCGTGGGCGACCAGGATCGTGTTCTGACCCCGTTCGGCAGGAGGCGGCACGTATCCCGGCTGGCCCAACAACCACTTGAGCACGCGCTCCACGACCTGCACCACGTCGGTCCGGCGCTCCCGGAGATAGGGGTCTTCGATTTCCTCGAACTGGGCCACCAGCATGTCCATGTGGGTCTTGAGGGCCCACTCGGCGTTGCATTGCTCCTTCTCGATCATCTCCCGTGGCGCCTTGGAGATCAGTTCGTCGGCGAGGATCGAGAGCTGCAGGTCCAGCAGCGCGTCGAACTCGGCGGGCGCGCCGGCAGGGCGATGCTTGCGCAGGGCGTCCAGCTCCGCCCGGGACGCGTCCAGGGATGCCTGGAAGCGCGCGGACTCGTCCGCCACCTGGGACTGGGGAAGCACATAGTGCGCGACCTCCAGGGTGGCGTGGGACACCAGGTGGGCGAAGCCTACCGCGATGCCGCCCGAAGCGCCGATGCCGTGGACGGTAAAACTCATGGGGATGCCCGCAGAGGAGCCCGGGGCAGGCGGTCAGGGGGAGTGAGCGGGCCGGCCCGCTGGAACGGGACGCCGGTGGCTTTGATCGCGCCGGATTTTCCCGGTCCGTTCACGGCTTACTCGGCCTCTCCGAACTTGTCGCCGATGAGCTGGGAGAGTGCATCCATGGCCGCCTCCTCGTCAGGTCCACTGGTTTCGATGCCCACGACCGAGCCCTTGTTGGCTGCCAGCATCATGACGCCCATGATGCTCTTGCCGTTGACGCGCCGGCTGTTTCGCGTGAGCCAGACCTCGCTTTGGAATTGGCCGGCGGTCTGGGTGAGCTTGGCCGCCGCCCGGGCGTGCAGGCCGAGCTTGTTCACGATTTCAACCTCCCGCTGTTGCACCGCCCGCTCCCTTGTCCCCCGCGTCTATCCGCATCACGCCATCATGGCCGCCGGACAGCGCCTTCTGCACCAGCTCCGGGAGCGGCCTGTCGCGGTAGGTCAATGCCCGCAGCAGCATGGGCAGGTTGACGCCGGTGATCACTTCCACCCGGCCGGGATCCAGCAAGCGGCTCGCGATGTTGCAGGGCGTTGCCCCGCGGATGTCGGAAAACACCATGACACCCTGGCCCTCGTCGAGCTGGCGCACCAGTTCCCGGCACTGGGGCAGGATGGCGTCCGGGTCGTCGTGCACCGTGACGCCCACTGCGCGCAGGTGCAGGGGCCTGCCGCCCAGGCAATGGCTGGCGCAATGAATCAGGCTTTCGCCGAGCGTGCCATGGGCGACGATCAATATTCCTATCATGGTGTTTTTCCGCGAAATTTGCGGCGAAACTTCATTCTAGCGCAACTGCCGACGGACTGCTTCGCGAGCGCCTGAAGCGGGCGTTCAGGGGACTTCCCGCAGCTTCGCTGCCTTGTCGAGGAGCTGAAGGCGCCGGGCCAGGGGGGCAGTGACATGAATCGTGCCCTCATGGTCGATCAGCAGCGCCTGTTCCACGCCCATCCGTCGCGCCGCTTCGCGCCAGCCCTCCACGCCGGAAATAAACATGGGCTTGGTGGCGACGTCGGAGAGAGTGCCGGCCTCGGGTCCTCGCGGGACGACGACGGTGGCGGCCTGCACCCCCTGGGCTGGAAACCCGGTACGGGGGTCGATGATGTGGCAGTAGCGCCGACCGTCGAGCACGAAGTAGCGCTGGTAGTCGCCGGAAGTCCCGACCGCCTCGCCGTCCTGCAATTCGAGGGTTGCCAGCGCCGCGGGCTGGCGCGGGTGCTGGATGCCGATGCGCCAGGGCCGGCCGCCGCGAGTGCCCACCGCGAGGACGTTGCCGCCGATATTGATGAGCGCGCTCTTTACGCCCTGGCCGCGCAAGTATCCGTCTGCAAGATCCAGGGCGTAGCCCTTGGCGTAGCCGCCGAAGTCCAGGCGCACCGCCGGGTTGCGGCTGGAGATGGCTGTGCCGTCAACCACCACGTCGGAAAGCATGGGCCGGGCGGAGACCAGCCGCTCGATGGCCGTACGGTCTGGGAGGCGGGGGTTGAATTCCTCGGCATGAAATCCCCACAGGCGAACCAGCTCGCCGATGGCGGGATTGAAGAGGCCCCGGGAGCGCTCCGCGTAGCGCGCGGCATCGCGAATGATGCCCGCGGTTTCAGCATCCACGGCCGCGCTGCGTCCGTGGGCGAAGGCTTCGTTCACGGTCTCCAGGGGCCCGGGTTTCCAGGCGTGAAGCTGGCCATGCAGCCGCCCGAACTCCCGGAACACCGTGGCGGCCAGCTCGCGTGCCCGGTCTTCGGGCTCGCCCGCGATCTTGATCTCCACCAGGGTGCCGAAGACGTAGGCCTGCTCTTCATAGACCGGCGCTTCTCGCGTCGAACAGGCGAGCAGGAACCCTGCGAGCGCGAGCAGCGGGAGAAGCTTGAAACGCAGAGTGCGCGGAGGTTGCCGAGGAGACGCAGAATGGAACAAGGTCTGGTTTCCTTCGCTTCCTCAGCCTCCTTCGCGTTGGGACGGAATTCGAAGATTCCGCTCCAGGGCGACGATCATCATGGCGGCCACGTTGAACCCGGTCTGCTCAAAGATCTCCTGCATGCAGGTGGGGCTGGTGACGTTCACTTCCGTGAGGTAGTCGCCGATGACGTCCAGGCCGACTAGCAGCATGCCCTGGCCCTTCAGTTCCGCACCCACTGCGAGGCCGATCTCCCGGTCGCGGGGCCCCAGGGGCTGCGCCACGCCGGTTCCTCCAACGGCGAGGTTACCCCGGGTTTCCCCCTTCTTGGGAATGCGGGCGAGCACGTAGGGCGCCGGCTCGCCATCGATCACCAGCACCCGCTTGTCGCCTTTCACGATTTCGGGGATGAAGCGCTGGGCCATCACCGTTCGTCTGCCGTGGTGGGTCACCGTTTCCATGATGACGCCCAGGTTGGGATCCTCCCGGTGTATGCGGAACACGCTGTGGCCTCCCATGCCATCCAGGGGCTTGAGGATGATGTCGCCGTACTCGGCTAGGAATTCCCGCAGCAGCGCTTCCTTGCGGGTGACCAGGGACGGCGGCGTGAAGCGGGCGAACTTGGCGATGGCGAACTTCTCGTTGAGGTCGCGGATGCCCCGCGGGCTGTTCACCACGCGCGCGCCTTCGGATTCCGCCAGTTCCAGCAGGTACGTGCTGTAGACATACTCCATGTCGAACGGAGGGTCCTTGCGCATCATCACCACGTCGAAATCGGCAAGCCGCTTCTCGACCGTCTCTTCGACGGCATACCAGCGGTGTTCATCGCCGGTGAGGACCAGGCGCTGTGCTTGCGCCGTGACTCCCCAGCCGCGCCACGCCAGGTCTTCTGGCCCGCAGGACCAAATGACGTGACCCCGGGAGACCGCCTCGCGCATCATCGCGAAGCTGGTGTCCTTGTAAGTCTTGAGCGAATCCAGGGGATCGAGAATGAATAGTAGGATCATGCCGTCGCTGAATCGGATCATCCGCCGGCGGTGGCGATCTTGCCCCGGCCGAGGGTTGCCTCGATTCTGTTCTGAAGCGCGTGCCGGAATGCGGGCAGCTTGTCGGATTCCCAAGTAATGAAGTTGTATTGCCGGTTGTCGAAGTGGATGTTCCCGAGGTCATCCTCGCGGCAGGTCCAGATGACCGGCAGTCCGAGCCCGCTGGCATAGCCCGCCTCGAAATAGACCCCACCGCGCTGTCCGGTGAAATCCGCCACCACGAAGCGGCTGCGCCGGATCAGCGCCACGATCTCGTCGTCAATGCGATTGTTGTGCTCGTACTTGAACATCACCAGCGGCTCATAGCCGGCAGCGCGAATCGCGCCCTCGATGGCCTGGTCCCAAAGCGAACGCATGGGATCCGCGAACCACATGGCGCAGAACCCGATTTGGCTGTCCGGATTGACCCGGTTGAGGCTGTCCAGATAGTCCCAGCCGGCGGGCGAGATCGTGAGGTGCTCCGCCTGCTGAGGATGCTCGGAAAGGAAACCCTTGTGCCGCCAAAGGTAATCGAGCACCAGGTAGTCGATCTCTCTGGGCTCGTCCGTATAGGCCAGGGCGAGCACCTCCGGCTCGACCGAGCCCTGCGGAGCGAACGGGGAGAACGGCACGCCCCTGAAATACTGGCCGGGCGACAGGCGGCGGCCGAGAAACCTCAGCAGCCGCGCCGCCCGCTCGCTCTGGAGTGGAGGCTCAACTGTGGAGAGGGCGTCGAGTCGCGCCGAATCGATGACTACCCCCGGATGGTCGTGAATCCATCCGCTGGCGTTTCCCACCAGCCGCCTGACCCGGCCAGTCTCGTCATCGGAGGAAAGGGGGGGCAGTTCGGTGCGTTTTCTCCAGGCCTCGGCGGCGTCGCCGGTCATGGTGTACTCACCGCAGCGCGCGCAGCTGACCCGCAAAGCGTCTCCCGCCGGTTCCTCGAATGACTGGGCCTCAGCGCAGATCGGGCAATGGCCCACAGGGGTTTCCTGGCATCACGCTGCGGCCTCGGCGGGTTCCGCCAGCGGATCCGTCTGCTCCAGTTCCAGGGCTGCCGCGAGCAGCGCGAGGCGCGCCACGACGCCGTAGGCATAAAAACGGTTGGGCGGAGAGCCCGGCTCGACGGCGAGGGGATCCGGGGCGCAGCAGGGGGATTCGAAGGCCAGGGGCACGAAGTGCATCCCCGGCGCGTTGAGGTTCTCGTCGGGCCCGCGCCCGGTGTGCACCCGGTAGAAGCCGCCGACGACGAAGTGGTCGATCATATACACGACCGGCTCCGCCACGGCGTCGTTGATGCTCTCGAAAGTATAGATTCCCTCCTGCACCATCACCTCGGTGACCTCCAGGCCTTCCTTCACCACGGCCATTTTCTTGCGCTGACTGCGATTCAGGCCCCGCACTTCGGAGGCGTCCTTGACGGTCATGATGCCCATGCCGTAAGTGCCGGCATCGGCCTTGACGATCACGAACGGGTCCTGCTCGACGCCGTATTCCCGGTACTTCGCCTGGATATCCTTGAGCAGCTCGTCGACATGGCCCGCCAGGCATTCCTCGCCCTGTTTCTCCTTGAAATTGATCTTGCCGCAGACTCCGAAATAGGGGTTTAGCAGCCAGGGGTCGATGCCCAGCAGATCCGCGAACCGGTGCGTGACATCCTCGAACGCTTTGAAATGCCGGGACTTGCGCCGGATTTTCCAGCCCGCATGGATGGGCGGCATCATGGCCTGCTCGGTATTCTCCAGGATCGCCGGAATTCCGCCGGAGAGGTCGTTGTTGAGCAGGACGACGCAGGGATCGAAGCCTTCCACGCCGATCCGGTTTCCCTTTCGCTGCAGGGGCTCCAGGGTCAGGGAACCCCCGTCAGGGAGCGCCAGGGTGGTCGGCGACGTGATGTCCGGGATCAGGGTGCCGATCCGCACGTTCATTCCCGCCTGGCGCAGGATTGAAGCGAGGGTGGACACGTTCTGCAGGTAGAACGTGTTCCGGGTGTGGGATTCCGGAACCAGCAGCACGCCCCGCGCCTCGGGGCAGACCTTTTCAACGGCGGTCATGGCCGCCTGGACGCAGAGGGGCGTGAATTCCGGGGCCAGGTTGTTGAATCCGCCGGGGAACAGGTTGGTGTCCACCGGAGAGAGCTTGAACCCGCTGTTGCGCAGGTCCACCGAGCAATAGAACGGGGCGGCGTGCTCCATCCACTGGCTGCGCAGCCAGTGCTCGATGCTGGGCATCCCCTCGAGCATTCTTTGCTCGAGTTCCAGCAAGGGGCCGGACAAGGCGGTGGTGAGGTGGGGAACGGTCATGATGGGGTTCCCTGAAAAGGGAGAGAACCGGGATTCTAGCAAAAAATACCGGCGCCCTTGCGGGGGCTACTTGAAGACGATGGTTTTGTGGCCGTGAAGCAGCACGCGGTCCTCCACATGGTAACGCAGTCCCCGGGCCAACACTGCCTTCTCGATGTCGCGCCCGTAACGCACCAGATCATCCACCGAATCGCCGTGGTCGATGCGGATCACGTCCTGTTCGATGATGGGGCCCGCGTCGAGCAGGGCCGTCACGTAGTGGCAAGTGGCGCCGATGAGCTTTACGCCGCGTTCGTAGGCCTGGTGGTAGGGGCGCGCGCCGGCGAAGGAGGGGAGAAAGCTGTGGTGGATATTGAGGATCCGGCCTGGGAGCGCTTCGCACATCCACGCCGGCAGGATCTGCATGAACCGGGCAAGAACCATGGTATCTCCGGCGTGCTCCTCGAAAAGCTGCATCACCCGGCGGAAGGCAGCCTCCTTGGATTCGGCGGTCACCGGAACCTGAAAGTAGGGGATGCCGTGCCATTCGACGAATCCGCGCAGGTCGTCATGATTGGAAATGACGCAGGGAATGTCGAATTCGAAGTCCTGGCTGCGCCAGCGGTACAACAGGTCGTAAAGGCAATGATCCTGCCTGCTCACCAGGATGACGACCCGCTTTTTCGCGGCGGAATCACTGACTTGCCAGCGCATGCCGAATTCCGAGGCGATGGAGGCAAAGCGGCTGCGGAAGCCTTCCAGGTCAAACGGGAGGGATTCGGCGAGAATCTCGTGCCGCATGAAGAACCATTCGCTGCCGTGGTCCGAGTGGTGGTTGGCTTCGGTAATCCAGCCCTTGTGGCCGGCGATGAATCCCGACACCGCGGCCACGATGCCGGGCCGGTCAGGACAGGAAATGGTGAGCGTATAGCGCCTTCCGCGGACGTCCATGTTCGATGCCTCCAGGCACCTATTGTAGGGCGGCGGGTTGGTCCCACAAAAAAAGAACGGGCGCCGCAGCGCCCGTCCGGTCTTGCCAACGGGCAGCTAGGTGCGATACGCGCTCTCGCCGTGAGACGCGATATCCAGGCCTTCGCGCTCGTCCTCTTCGGCTACACGCAGGCCTACCACCATGTCCACCACCTTGTAGGCGATGAAGGCGACGATGCCCGACCAGGCGATGGTGACCGCCACCGCCGTGATCTGGGTCACGACCTGCCCGCCGATGGAGAAGTCGTCGCCACCTGTTCCGCCCAAGCCCGGTGCGGTAAACACGCCGGTGAGCACAGCACCCAGGATGCCGCCCACGCCATGGACGCCGAACACGTCCAGGGAGTCATCGGCGCCTAGCAGGCGTTTCAGCCCGTTCACGCCCCAGAGGCAGACCACGCCAGCCGCGAGGCCGATGATGATGGCCCCCATGGGACCGACCGTTCCGCAGGCCGGGGTGATGGCCACCAGACCGGCCACGGCGCCGGAGGCGGCACCCAGCATGGACGGTTTACCCTTGGCCACAGCCTCGCCGACGCTCCAGCTGAGGGTTGCCGCGGCGGTCGCCACCAGGGTGTTGAGGAAGGCGAGGGCGGCGCCACTGGTAGCCTCCAGGTTGGAGCCGGCGTTGAATCCGAACCAGCC
>DKBC01000072.1:0-9786 GCA_002451065.1 Betaproteobacteria bacterium UBA6910 | reverse complement strand
ACCACGGTGCCGCCGGCGAAATCCAGGGCGCCCATGCCCAGCAGCCAGCCGCCCGGACCCCACACCATGTGGGCGATGGGAACGTAGCAGAACGTGAACCACAGCAGGCAGAAAAGGAGCACGGCCGAGAACTTGATGCGCTCGGCGAAGGAGCCCACGATCAGGGCGCAGGTGATGCCGGCGAACGTGGACTGGAAGGCGATGAACACGTACTCGGGAATCTTGACACCTTCGGAGAAGGTGTCGGAAAGTGAATCACCGTTGACCCCGGCCAGGAACAGCTTGCCCAGGGATCCCAGGTAGGGGCTGGACTCGGTGAAGGCCAGACTGTAGCCATAGATCATCCAGGCCACGACGATGCCCGAGAACACCACTAGCACCTGCATCAGCACCGAGAGCATATTCTTCGCCCGCACCAGTCCTCCGTAGAACAGAGCCAGGCCGGGAACCGTCATCATGATGACGAGCAGAGTTGCGACCAGCATCCAGGCCGTGTCCCCCTTGTTCACGGTGGGAGCCGGCGCGGCCGTCTCGCCCGCGGCGGCCAATGCCGCGGCGGGCGCCGCTTCAGCGGGCGCCGCCGCAGCCGGGGACTCGGCGGGCTTGTCCTGGGCAGACACCGGCGCGGTGAAGCCGATGGCGCCGATGAGTGCAAATAACGCGATAAGCTTTTTCATGGCGTTCTCCTACAGCGCTTCCGAGCCGGTTTCACCGGTGCGGATGCGGACGACCTGAGTGAGGTCGGAGACAAAGATCTTGCCATCGCCGATCTTGCCGGTTCTCGCGGCCTTTTCGATGGCCTCGATGACCTGGTCCAGCAGCTCGTCCTTGATGGCGGCCTCGATTTTGACTTTCGGCAGGAAGTCCACGACATACTCCGCGCCCCGGTAGAGCTCGGTGTGGCCCTTCTGCCGCCCGAATCCCTTGACCTCCGTCACGGTGATGCCCTGCACGCCGATGGCGGACAGCGCTTCGCGGACCTCGTCAAGCTTGAAGGGCTTGATGATTGCGGTTACGAATTTCATGCGAGCGTCCTTTGTTGGGAGCGGGAGCCGACGGTCTCGGCTCCGCCCGGTTCATTCAGGAGTTCAGAACGAGCCCTTGAACCAGACCACGAACTGGCTGTCGGCGTTGTTCTTGGGAAAGATGCCGGTGCAGGTGCCCGAGCCAAGAGGACCGGCGAGGAAGCCGACATCGGTGATGGAACCGTAGCCGCAAACGTTCTCCACGTCGGTGTCCGTGTACATGGCGCCGAGCTCGTACCCTTCCAGCTTCTTGATGGCCTTGCCCAGGTCGTAGGCGATGCTCAGGGACCAATCCTTGTAGCTGAAGAGATCGTCGTTGGAGACCCCGAACACGTTGCGGGGATCATTGCCGTCGAAAGACTGGATGCCGTAATGGGCCCCCAGGGTCACGCCGCTGTCTCCCACTGGGTAGCTGATTTTGAAGTCCCAGTAATCGGTGCCCTTGGCATCGTCCACGCCGAAGGTGTCCCCGAGGCTGTAGGAGTACTTGACGGTGAACCACTTCCAGCCCACGGCCGCGTACAGTTCATCGGTGTCGGCCTTGATGTTGTAGGCCGGTGGAAGGGCCAGGGCGGTGTCTCCCGGGTACCAGTAGTAGAGGTAGCCCACGTCCCAGGTGAAGTCGGAAGACCCGAAGCTGCCGTTCAGTCCGCCGTAGAAATCCAACTCGAGGCTGGCGCCGCCACCGTACACTCCGGCATCCCGCAGCCAGCTCACGTTGGATCCCCAGGTGCCGGCATAGAATGTCACCGGGGCCCCGCTGAAAGCGTAGGAATAATCGAAGCCACCTTGCACTGCGGGCTCTTCGTTGGTCTGAGCGAGTCCGCGGAAGACGTATTGGCTGTAGAGGCCGACGTTCGCCGAAAAGCTGTGGGGCGACTCCTGAGCCACCGCGAATGCCGGACTGAGGAGAGTGGCCGCAGCAGCGGCTGCGAGAAGCTTCTTGCTCATTTCAAGTTCCTTTTCCAAGGTTGATCAGAGGTGCTGCAATTTCCTGCGAACATCCCATCTGCAGCTTCCGTGCCAGCTACGAAAGTATTTAATTACAACGCGTTACGTCGCGGCCCACGGTTTCTGATCCTGCCTGGCCGCACTGAATTGAGGCGCTTCGGGGGCTTTTTGCACCAATCGGGTGCGTACCAATGTTGCGTCGATTGCAGCACTGTCACGTTTTTGCCAAGTCACCCCGCCATGCCGACGGGATAGGGAGGCGGATTGTTTGATCTGCTACACTCGCAGCGAGGAGGCCGCACCATGCTCAGCCAAAAAGTCATCGAGGAGATCAGCGGAAAGATCAACGAAGCCCTGGCCGCCAGCCCCGCAAGGGACATCGAAAAGAATGTGCGGGCCGTGCTGGCCGGGGTTTTTTCCCGGCTGGATTTGGTGACGCGGGAGGAATTCGATGTCCAGCGCGAGGTGCTGGCGCGGACCCGGGAGAAGCTTGATCTGCTTGAGGTGAAGCTCGCCGAACTGGAAAACAAGTCATGACCGGGCGCCCTGCCGCACTCCCGCAGGGTTCGCGCAGGAGCCACTGCTTATGCGCGGCGCGACCCTGAGTTTCTAGCGAAGTCCCGGATGTCTCTCGCCGTCCTGCACAGCCGGGCGCTGGCCGGGATGGAGGCGCCGCCGGTCACGGTGGAGGTGCATTTGGCGGGCGGGCTGCCCAGTTTCACCATCGTGGGGCTTCCCGACACCGAGGTGAAGGAAGCGAAGGACCGGGTCCGGGCAGCGCTCCAGAATGCCCGTTTCGAGTTCCCTGCGCGGCGCATTACCGTCAATNNTGGCGCCTGCGGATCTTCCGAAGGAGAGTGGCCGCTTTGACCTGCCCATCGCCCTCGGGATCCTTGTCGCGTCCGGACAGGTGCCGCCGGATCACCTCGACCGCTATGAATGGGCGGGCGAACTGGCGCTGACCGGGGAACTGCGCGCCATCCGTGGCGCCCTGGCCATGACCTATAACGCTAGCCGCAACGGCCGTGGTTTCGTGCTGCCCGAGGTGAATGCTCCTGAAGCGGCGCTGGTGGCCGACGCACACGTTTATCCGGCCAAGTCTTTGCTCCAAGTGTGCGCTCACCTTAGTGGGCGGGAGCCGCTTTCCACCTACGAGGCTCAGCCGCGGACGGTTTCCCCCGTTTACCACGATATGCAGGAGGTCAAGGGTCAGGCNNGGCACCGGCAAGTCCATGCTGGCCAGCCGCTTTCCCGGCATCCTCCCCACCATGACCGATGCCGAGGCCCTGGAATCGGCCGCGATCCAATCTCTGGGAAGCGGCGGGTTCCGCGTCACGGACTGGAAGCGCCGACCCTATCGGGCACCGCACCACACCGCCTCGGCGGTGGCCTTGGTGGGCGGCGGGAGCGAGCCCCGCCCCGGAGAGATCTCCCTCGCTTTGAACGGAGTGCTGTTTCTCGACGAGTTGCCCGAGTTCGACCGCAAAGTCCTGGAAGTGCTGCGCGAGCCCCTCGAGTCGGGAAAGATCACCGTCTCGCGAGCGGCGCGCCAGGCGGACTTCCCGGCGCGCTTCCAATTGATTGCCGCCATGAACCCCTGTCCCTGCGGTTACCTCGGCCACCCCAGCGGCAAGTGCCATTGCACGCCGGACCAGGTGACGCGTTATCGCGGCAGGATTTCGGGGCCGCTGCTGGACCGTATCGACATTCAGATCGAGGTGCCTTCGGTGCCCGAGGCCGAATTGACACGCCAGTCTGCGGGCGAATCGACGGAAGCCATCCGCCGCCGCGTGGAGTCCGCCCACGGGGTCCAGCTCGAGCGCCAGGGCAAGTCCAATGGCCGGCTCGGCGTCAAGGACATCGACCGCATCTGCGTGCCGGACGCCGCCGGCGAGGCCTTGCTCAGGCAGGCCATGGGGCGCCTGAACCTGTCGGCGCGAGCCTATCACCGGGTGCTCAAAGTGGCGCGGACCATCGCGGATCTCGCATCCTCGGACTCCATTGCCAGCGCCCACGTGGCCGAAGCAGTCCAGTACCGGAGGCTGGACCGGGCCTGAGCACGCGCCTTAACTGGGCAAGGGAGCCGGAGCCGCCTAGACTCCCTTTTTACTGGGCTCTCTCTTGTTGGGGCCCCGGCGCCAGGCAAGGATGGAGTCTCCCCGGACGATAGAGCCCCCATTGGAGTGACAGATGCCCTTCTGCCATGGACCATCCAAAGCTGCCCAGGCCGCGACATTTTCCCTGGTAGCCGCGCTGTCTAGCGGTTCCGCGACAGGGGCGCCTGAGCCGCCATCCAAGCAGGTCGTCGTGATCGTCCTCGACGAAGCATGCGTCGACCGCCGGGCAGACATGTGCCTTCGCCTCGCGGACCCCGGCCGCTCGACGGCGGTCGAATCGAGCCTGGAGCGGCTCTGCACCTCCCCGGGCTGCGAGCGTGGCTGGCACGCAACGGAACTGGGGAAATTCGGCGGCCTCGGTCCCTTGTGCGTCTGCCAGCGCCGCAGGGTTCTCCTCGGGGAAGGCGAGCGATGTGCCGAAGGTTTCCAGGAAACTTCGTTGCCCGGCGCGGACGGGACGTCGCGCATTGCCTGCGAATTGCCGGCCATGAGAACGGAACAGGATCGGGGCCGGTGGGAATGGCCCTCCACGCCCTGGGATCTCTTGACCTGCCTTCAGTTTGCGCGCTTCGGGCCCGGCAGCGGTTCGTGCCGAAGGCCGGTTCGAGCAAGAGATCCGTGAGTACGATCTGGCAAGCGTGCGGTGGGTGCGCCGAGATTTTGTCTAAGCGGCCCGGAACCGTTGAAACCAGCGCCCACAACTTGCCCGCTACATTTGCTTGGGAGAACGGAAGTGGTCCAGCAGGAACTGCTCGTCCAGGGGTGAGAGGTTGAAGCGGCGGCTGGCCTCTTCGATCGTCTGAGAATCCCGGGTCGGCTGCTCCGCCAGCCAGGCCACGGCGCGGCGCAGGCCTTCGCCTTCAGGCAGGAAGGAACCGGCTTTCTTCAAGAGTTGCTCAGGCCCAAGGCGGGGCGCGTGTCCGTTGGGCCCGGCAAACCTTCCCGCCGCGGGTGGGTAGAGAGTGGGGTACGGGCGGGGGGTGCATCGCTGCCGCAGCCAAGCCTCACGAATTGCCGCGGTCCGAGCGGCACCTACCGAAAGAGATCGCCGGAGCCCGGATCCGGTGTGCCGACCGCGAGGCCGATGGTTCCCGAGCTTAACAATTCACCCGCCTTCGCTTCGGGAAGCGCTGCTGAGTAAAGAAATCCCTGGGCCAGCTCGCATCCGGCCTTGATGAGGAAGTCCCTTTGCGCGGGGGTTTCCACGCCCTCGGCGACCACCCGCAACTTCAGGTTTTTCGCCATGGCAATGATGGCCATGACCGTGGAGACGGCATCCGGATTCACCGGGACGTCGCGCACCAGGCTGTAGTCGATCTTGAGCGTGTCGATCGGCAGCCTGCGCAACTGTGGAATGGACGAGTAGCCGGTGCCGAAGTCATCGATGGCGATACGCACTCCGAGGCGTCGCAATTGCGCCAGGGTGGCGCCCACCTCCGCGAGCATTGCCGCGGTTTCGGGAATGTCCAGCTCCACGTTCTGGGGCCTTACCCCGGCGGCGGTTACCGCTTCGCGCAAGGAATCCAGGAGGCCCGGATTGCGCAACTGGCGCGGCGACAGATTGATGCAAATGCGCAGGTCCCGGTGTCCCGCGTTGTTCCATTCGGCGGCTTGGCGGCAGGCAGCCTTCAATACCCAGGCGCCGATGCGAACGATGAGCCCGCTCTGCTCGGCGACACCAAGGAAGCGCGAGGCGGGCATAGGCCCCATGTCGGGCTGGTTCCAGTGCAGCAGGGCTTCCATGGCCACGATGCGGCCGGTCGCGGTTTCCACCACCGGCTGGTAGCGCGGGACGAACTCGCCTTTTTCCAGCGCGATGTCCAGGCTATTTTCGAGAAACTGGCGCTCGAACGCCTGTACGTTCATGTCCTCGGTGAAGAAGCGGAAGGAATTCCGCCCGTATTCCTTGGCCCGGTAGAGCGCCAGGTCGGCGTTGCGCAAGAGAACGGGCAGGCTGTCCCCATCATCAGGGAACAGGGCAACGCCCATGCTGAAGGCGACGAAATGCTCGCGGCCGTCCAGGTCGAAAGGCTGCTCGAACCGCTCCACCACGCGCTCGGCCATGCGCGCCGCCTGCTGGGGCTCCTTGACATCGTCCAGCATCACCACGAACTCGTCACCCCCGAGGCGCGCCACCGTGTCCTGCTCGCGCACACCTTCCCGCAGCCGCTGGGCCACTCCTGCCAGGAGCCGGTCGCCCGCATGATGCCCCAGGGTGTCGTTGACCACCTTGAAATTGTCGAGGTCCAGGAACAGCAGCGCCAGGCGCGCCCGCTGCCGGCGGGCCTTGTCCATGCCGTGGGCGAAGCGGTCCTGGAACAGGTTGCGATTCGGCAGGCCGGTCAGGCTGTCAAAGTTCGCCAACTGCTCGAGGCGTTGCTGGGACGCCTTGAGGCTGCTGATGTCGTTCAGGATGAAGACCAGATTGCCGATGCCGCCCGCGGCGTTGCGCACGGCGCTGATGGAAATCCAGGCCGGAAACGCCGCGCCGTCCTTGCGCCGAACCCACATTTCCCCCTGCCACTGGCCCCGTTCGGAGACCTGGGCGTCGATTTCACGGAAGAAATCGTCTCCGTGCAGCCCGGACCGAAGCGGCGCCATGCTCTGCCCCACCAGTCCAGCCTCCGAGTAGCCCGTGATCTGGGCGAAGGCATCGTTCAACGATACGACCCGCTGTTCCGCGTCCGTGATCATGATGCCTTCGGCCGCGGTCTCGAACACCCGGGCCGCGAGTCGCAGACCCTCCTCCGCCCGCAGCCGCTCAATTTCGGCCGCGGCCCGCACCGCGAAGATCCGCAGCAGCGACTCGGCGATTTCGGTGGATGCCATGGACTTCTTCCAGAGCGCCGCCAGCAGGCCCAGGGTCTGGCCGGACGAGTCGGTCAAGGGCGTTCCCACATAGGCTTCGGCGCCCATTTCGACCAGCTGCTGGTCGAGCGGAAAGAGGGCCTGCACGCCGGCGGGATAACAGCACAGGCTGCGCTGGACGACCTGCTCGCAGGGCGTGCCCGGGAGCGCGTATTCAAAGTCTTCGGTCACCTGTCCGTCAGCGAACACTGCCAGGGTCCGCACTCTTTCCCTCTCCGGGCCCAACAGCTTGCCCACGATGACGCAGTCCGCGCGCAACACCCCCGCCAGGTGGGTGACCAGGGAGCGGAAGAATTCGGCTCCGGTCGCCGCAGAGACTCCTTCGGCGATCTGGCGCATGGCCTGGTCCCGGCGCGAACGCTCGGTTATGTCGCGCACCAGGGACAGCGCCCGACCTTCGCCGCAGGGCACGACACGGCACTCGTACTGGCGGGACTCCCCGTTGATCTCCAGGGGGTACTCGAGCTGCTGCAGGCATCCCTCCGAATTCGCGCTCTGGATCACCTGCAGGAATCGCTGCGAAAGATCAGGGGAGAAGACCTCCGTGAGATGGCGGCCGAGGAACGCCGCTTTGGGAGCAAGAAGCTTCTCCGGCTGGGCCGCGTGGCAGTCCAGAAAAATACCATCGCCGGAGAGCAGGAAAATGAGGTCGGGCACGCCCTCGATGAGCGCGCGGTAGCGGGCTTCGCTTTCCCGCAACGCGGACTCCGCGAGCTTGCGCTGCGTGATGTCGAACCCGACCCCTTCAACCAGCAGCCCCGATCCGTCCGGCGCGGGAGTTGCCTGACCCTTGTCATATACCCAGCGTGCCGAACCGTCCCGGTGGCGGATGCGGTACTCCGTTTCGTAGGGCTTACCTTCAGCAAAGGCCGCCTGGGCTTCCCGCTGAACCCGCGGCAGGTCCTCGGGGTGGATCAGGTCCAGGTAGGATCGAACCGGCGGGCTCGCGGTGAAGTCTCTCGCGGGGTACCCGGTCAGGGCCTCGACGCCGTCGCTGATATATTCGGCGTTCCATTGCTCATTGAATCTGCTGCGATAGACGGCACCCGGGAGATGATTTACCAGCGCAGCGTAGCGTTCCCGACTCTCCTGGAGCGCCTTGGTGGCGCGCCGCTCCTCGGTACGGTCGATGGACAGCACGTGGAACCCCTCCCCCCCGGGGGCCGGCACATAGGACACCTCGAATACCTGGGAACCCCCGCCTGGGGCGGGGAACTCCGCCTCGTAGCGAACGGGGTTTCCGGCCAGCGCCTGCCGGGCGTAGGGTTCCACCAGCGCAAACTGCTCCGGACTCATCACCTCCTGCAGAGTCCGGCCGATGATCCGTTCCCGGGGGATCCGGTACCAGTCTTCATAGCGCTTGTTGACCCAGCGGTATCTGAGGTCCGCATCGACCAGCGACACATGGGCCGGCATCGCGTCCAGGGCAGCTGCGAGAAGCTCGACGTCGCTCGGGCCTGCCGGGAGAGTCCCGATCGCGGTCAGATACGTATTGCTTGTGGGATTCATGGTGGTTCGGGGCTGCTTGGCCGTCGGGCGGCGGCTGCCCGAGAATCAGCGCTGGGACCCGGGCCTGCTCAGCACTGCTCCCAAGGCAAGCCTTCGAAGCGCCAGCCGTTCTTCGTGCTGCGTTTGTGGGTATCGTCCAAATCGCCCTCGAAGCCGTGCAGCACGTTATAGACCTTGCTGAATCCGTGCTTCTCCAGCTCCACGCCGGCGTCTACGGAGCGCTTCCCGCTGCGGCAGATCAGGACCACGGGGCGGTTCTGGCTGGCGGCTTTGCGGACGTGGCCGACGAACTCCGGGTTCACGTCCCAATTCGGACCGTCGTTCCAGGGAATCCAGATGGAGCCGACCGGGTGCCCCACAAACAGGTATTCCATTTCGCTGCGGCAATCCACAAACACCGCGTCGGGATTCTGACGCAGAAACTCCATGCTTTCCTTGGGTGTGAGATGTTCCATGTTTGCCTGCGCACACGTTTGGGAGCAAAAAGTATAGACCGAAACCGCCCTCGGCGTCGCGCCATTCCAGGTCGGCGTGCGGTCCGCCGCGCGGAACCCGCCCAGGCCGGTGTCGCTGCGCCGATGACGGCCATATCCGTTTTGCGGATTCTCACGGGCGTTCCCGGATCAGCGCAGCGGGAACGGGCTCAGGACGAAGTCGTTGCCAGGCGCGTGGCAGTTGGCGCACAACGGGACGCCGTTGGCCGCGGCCACCGGCCGCGCCCCCGGCTCCGTCGACGTCACTTCATACCAGTACCAGCCTTTGCCGACCCTGCTCCTGTGCTCGGTCTTGATGGCCGCGGCCCAGCCCGATAGCTTTCCGTCCTCCCCGAACAGTTCCTTGACGGCGGCGGCGCCGACCGGGTGCTGCTGATTGCCGGCGGCGAGGGAGGCCTTCAGTTCGGGGTTCAGATAGGTGCGGACGGTTACCGGATGGGGTCCGGCGGAACGATGGCTGCGGCTTTCCCTGGCCCAGGTCAGGTAACCGCCGGTCCCGAGGAACTGGCGCAACGCGGTGGCCTCGGCGGGTGGGCTGTCCGGGTTGCCGGCGGCAGCGGCGGAAAGGACGGCGGCGCAAAGCGCGGTGCAGGCGATTCCCGGCAAAAATTTCACGATATTCCTCCTTGGGGTTCCAGGTTCCGATTGGTCGCGGGCAGTGCCCTGGGCTTACACCGTGTTCCGGAGTGCCCCGGGGTCGCGTGCTAGAATCGCGCCTTTTCCGCAGCGCGCAATTCGATGGATTCCCCCGCCCGCGCCCAGCTCTTCGAACGCCTTCTCGGCGAGCGCATCCTGATCCTGGACGGCGCCATGGGCACCATG